>JAURXE010000644.1 GCA_030654635.1 Pseudomonas sp. | reverse complement strand
GCCAGACCGCCGATGTCGCCGAGTTCCTCGTGCCATTCCAGCACCTGGCGCAACCACGAGATTTTCTCTTCGTAGTGGTTGGAACCCGATTTGACGTCGGTGCCCTTGTAACGCCAGTGGGCGCACACCCCCAGCTCGGCTTCTTCGTGCATGTCGCTGGTGCGGATTTGCACCTCGAAGACCTTGCCGTCCGGGCCCAGCACCGCAGTGTGCAAGGAGCGGTAACCGTTCTCCTTGGGGTTGGCGATGTAGTCGTCGAACTCTTTGGGCACGTGCCGCCACAGGCTGTGCACGATGCCCAGCGCGGTGTAGCAATCGCGCACCGCCGGCACCAGCACCCGTAGCGCGCGCACGTCAAAGATCTGGCTGAACTCCAGGCCTTTGCGCTGCATTTTGCGCCAGATCGAATAAATGTGCTTAGCGCGGCCGCTGATGTCGGCCTGGATGCCGGCCGCCGCCAACTCGCCACGCAGCTGCTGCATTACCTCGCTGATGTACTGCTCGCGATCCAGCCGGCGCTCGTGCAGCAACTTGGCAATTTGCTTGTATTGCTCGGGTTCCAGGTAGCGAAAGGACAGGTCCTCCAGCTCCCACTTGATATGGCCAATGCCTAAGCGATGGGCCAGCGGTGCATAGATATCAAACACCTCGCGGGCCACCCGCTGGCGCTTCTCATCCGGGGCATTTTTGATCGCGCGAATCGCACAGGTGCGCTCGGCCAGCTTGATCAGCGCCACGCGCACGTCATCGACCATGGCCACCAGCATCTTGCGCAGGTTCTCGACCTGCACCTGGCTGCCGAGCACCAGGGATTCGCGCGGGTTCAAACTGGCGCTGATGGCGGCCATGCGCAGCACACCGTCGATCAGCTTGCTGACCACCGGACCGAAGCGTTGCTGAACCGCGGCCAGGGGAATTTTGCCCTCGCGCACGCCACGGTAAATCACCGCCGCCACCAAAGAGTCTTGATCGAGTTTGAGGTCGGCCAGAATCACCGCGATGTCCAAACCAACCTGAAAACTCGAGGTGCCTTCGGCCCATAAATTTTTCGCCGCATTGGCTTGCTGCTCAGACTCGCGGGCAAACTCGCAGGCGCTTTGCAGGGCGGCGCGGTCGAGCGCCGGATCGAGGCTGAGGACATGGTCCAACCAGCTCTCAAGGTTGATACTGCCGTCGGCATTGATCGGCTGTTGCGCTCTTACCTGAACCATCGCTGCTTACCCTTGCTGATCGGGGCGCATCATTAGCCCCCCAATACCATCCGCGGCCCACTCGCTTGAGTCGGCCGGATTAAGCGAGCGTCCTAGCTCGCCTCGAATAACGCCATCGCCTCGACATGCGCAGTTTGCGGAAACATATCGAGAATCCCGGCACGTTTGAGCCGGTAGCCCTGACGCACCAGCTCCGCCGCATCGCGGGCCAAGGTCGCCGGGTTACAGGACACATACAACACCCGTTGGGCACCGCTGGCGGCCATTTGTTGCACGGCGTGCCAAGCACCATCACGCGGCGGGTCGAGCAGCACTGCGGCAAAGGCCTCGGCACCCCAAGCGCCCTTGGCCACCGACTCGGCCAAGTCGGCCTGATAAAACTGCAGATTAGCCAAGCCATTGTTACTGGCGTTTAGCTTGGCCCGCTCGACCATTGCCGCCACGCCTTCAACGGCCACAACCTCGCGCACTCGCTGGGCCAATGGCAAGGCAAAGTTGCCCAGGCCACAGAACAAATCCAGCACCCGCTCATCCGCTTGCGGCGCCAACCAATCCAGCGCCTGGGCGATCATCGCCTCATTCACCGGCCCGTTAACCTGAACAAAATCGCCAGGCCGGTAGGCCAGTTGCAAGTTCCAAGTATCCAGAGCAAAACCCAAGCTTTGCCCGGCCGGCATCGGCTGCGGATCATCCACGCCCTGCAGCCAGAGCTGAGCATCGTGCTCTGCGCAAAAAGCCTGCAGGCGAGCCAGGTCTTCCTCCACCAAGACAGCGGTATGACGCACCAACACCGCGCTGGCCGTGCCATTAAACAGCTCAACATGGCCCAGCGCCTGCGGCTTACTCAAGCTACGCAGCGCCTGCGGCAAAGCGCGCAGGATCGATTGCAAGGGCTGTACCAGCACCAGACAATCGCTGATGGCGACAATATCCTGGCTGGCCGCGGCGCGAAAACCGACCTGCAGCTGCCGGGCCTTTGGATCCCAGCGCACGGCAATCCGCGCCCGCCGACGATAACCAAACTCGGGACCGACCAAAGGCGCCGCCCATTCTTCCGGCACCAGGCCGGCGACCCGCAATAACTGCTCGGCCAGGGTGCGTTGTTTGAGCGCCAACTGCTCGCTATGCGGCAAGTGTTGCAAGGTACAACCGCCACAAGTCTTGGCATGAGCGCAGGGCTCGGGGCGGCGCAGCGGGGCGGCGCTAAGAATGCGCTCGGCACGCGCCTCGACCACCTGACTCCGGGCGCTGAGCACCCGTGCTTCCACCTGCTCATCGGGCAAGGCGCCCGAGACGAACCAGGTACGACCCTCAACAAAGGCAATGCCGCGGCCATCATTGGCCAGTCGCTCAATCGTCAGGCGTTGTTTTTTGCCGGTCGGCAAGGATGCCGCACGCACGCCGCCACTGGGTTGGAAGCGCAGGTTCAGCTCTTTCTTAGCCATGTTTAGGGTTGCTCAATAAGCGACGATGCATTGGACTGGGCTGGCGACTCAGCATGGGTTTCATCATAGATGCCGGTGGACAGATAACGGTCGCCACGATCACAGATGATTGCCACCAGCACGGCGTTTTCAACTTCAGCCGACAGCCGCAGCATCGCCGCGACGGCACCGCCGGAGGAGACTCCACAGAAGATGCCCTCTTCGCGAGCCAGCCGGCGCATCACGTTTTCGGCTTCGAGCTGGGCCATGTCGATAATTCGATCAACCCGTTCGGCTTGATAGATCTGCGGCAAATACTCAGTGGGCCAACGGCGAATGCCGGCAATCGAGGCACCGTCTTCGGGCTGCAAGCCGACAATCTGTACCGCCGGGTTCTGCTCTTTCAGGTAGCGCGACACGCCCATGATGGTACCGGTGGTGCCCATCGAACTAATAAAGTGGGTAATCCGTCCGTGACTCTGCTGCCAGATTTCCGGCCCGGTACCCAGATAATGGGCCTCGGGATTATCGCGATTGGCAAACTGATCCAGCACCTTGCCACGCCCCTCGGCTTGCATCTGCAAGGCCAGGTCGCGGGCGGCCTCCATGCTCTCGACCAGAATCAACTGGGCACCATAGGCGGTCATCGCCGCCTTGCGCTCGGCGGTCGAGTTGGCCGGCATGATCAGCACCATCGGGTAGCCTTTGATTGCAGCGACCATCGCCAAGGCAATCCCGGTATTCCCCGAGGTGGCTTCAATCAGGGTGTCGCCGGGGGCTATGGCGCCACTCAGTTCAGCCCGGGTAATCATCGACAAGGCCGGGCGGTCTTTCACCGAGCCGGCCGGATTATTACCTTCGAGTTTGACCAGCAAGGTATTAGTGGTCACCCCCGGCAAACGCTGCAGGCGCACCAGCGGAGTCTGGCCAATGTAATCGGCGATGGTCGGAAATTGGTCAGTAGCAAGCAGCAAGGTCATGGCGCAAAGCAATCCGCACGGCAGAAATAGGCGCCTATGATAACGGCAAACCGTCACGCCCCCTATTACCGCCAAACACCAAGTGTGTTTCAGTCGGTTAAGGCCCCGTGGTCGCACCTGTTACTGCAGCAAAAGCAAGGGTTACACTGCCACCCAGATCAGCTTTAACCGTTAAAACCAAGGAGTTCAGGTGTTCAAGGAAATTGGCATTAAAGGCCGGGTATTACTGCTCTCACTGCTGCCCAGCAGCTTGCTGGCATTGGGTCTGGGCGGTTATTACACCTGGACCCAGCTGTCGGACTTGCAGACCCAGCTACAGCAACGCGGACAGATGATTGCCACCCAACTGGCCACCTTGGCCGCGCCCGCACTACAAAACAGTGACGCGCAGTTGCTCGAACGGATTGCCGATGAAGGGTTGGAGCAACCTGACGCCCGCTCGGTGCGACTGCTCGATGCACAACGCAGCCTGCGCGCCCATGCCGGCCCGAACATGCTCAACCCGGCCCCCAGCAGCAGCAATAAACAACTGAGCGTGCTCAGCAACCATGCCGCCACCCGCTTCTTGTTGCCGGTTTTCAGCCCACGCCGCCACGCCGCAGAATTACCCGTCGGCGAGGACCCACAACTGCTCGGCTGGGTCGATCTCGAACTGTCCCACGACAGCACCCTACTGCGCGGCTACCGCAGCCTGCTGACCAGCATGCTGTTAATTCTGGCCGGGCTGATCGGCACCGCGCTGATAGCCTCGCGCCTGAGCCGGGCGATCAATGTTCCACTGTATAAAATCAAGCAGAGCGTGGCGCGCCTCAAAGACGGCCACCTCGAAACCCGCCTTGAACCCCTCGGCAGCCATGAATTAGACCAGCTCGCCGCCGGCATCAACCGCATGGCCGAAGCGCTGCAAAACGCCCAGGAAGAACTGCAACACAGCGTCGACCAAGCCACCGAAGACGTGCAGCAGAATTTGGAGACCATCGAGATCCAGAACATCGAACTGGATATGGCCCGCAAAGAAGCACTGGAGAACAGCCGGCTCAAGTCGGAATTTCTTGCCAATATGAGTCACGAGATTCGCACCCCACTGAACGGCATCATCGGCTTCACCAATCTGCTGCAAAAAAGCGATCTTAGCCCGCGCCAGCAAGACTATCTGGACACCATTAATCAGTCGGCCGACACCCTACTGGGGATCATCAACGAGATCCTCGATTTCTCTAAAATCGAAGCCGGCAAACTGGTACTGGAAAATATCCCCTTTAACCTGCGCGATTTACTGCAAGACACCCTCACTCTGCTCGCCCCGGCCGCCCACGCCAAACAACTGGAGCTGCTCAGCCTGGTCTATCGCGACACGCCCATGACCCTGATCGGCGACCCGCAGCGACTCAAGCAGATCCTCACCAATCTGGTCAGCAACGCGATTAAATTCACCCGTGAGGGCACGATCATCGCCCGCGCCATGCTTGAGGACGAGAGCGACGAACACGTGCAGCTGCGCATCAGCGTGCAAGACAGCGGCATCGGCCTCTCCGATGAAGACCTACGCGCTTTGTTTCAGGCCTTTAGCCAGGCGGACAACTCACTGACCCGCGAATCGGGCGGCACCGGCCTTGGGCTGGTCATCTCCAAACGTCTGATCGAGCAAATGGGTGGCGAAATCGGCGTCGCCAGCACTCCCGGCGAGGGCTCGGAGTTTTGGGTCAGTCTCAGCCTGCCCAAGACCCGCGACGACAGCGAAGATCTGCCACGCGCGCCACTGCTCGGTCAGCCGGTAGCCATCTTGGAAAGCCACGAACTGGCCCGCCAGGCGCTGCAACACCAACTGGAAGACTGCGGCCTGATAGTCCAGCCCTTCAGCACCCTCGACAGCTTGCTAGCGGCGGTCAAACAACAGCAATTCAGTGCGACGCCGATCCATCTGGCGGTGCTCGGCGTCACCGCCCAGGAGCTGCCACCCCAGCGTTTACTGGCGCGACTCTGGGAACTCGATCGACTGGACTGCAAGGTGCTGCTGCTGTCGCCCACCACCGAACAAACGCTGTTCCACCAAGGCTTACCGGATGCGCACTTTTGCATCCAGGCCAAGCCCGCCTGCACGCGCAAACTGCAACGCACTCTGAGCGAGTTGATCGGCCCACTGCAGGCCGACAGCCTGCAACCACAAGCCACCCGCGCACCCTATCTACTCTGCGTGGATGACAATCCGGCCAACCTGCTACTGGTCAAAACCCTACTCGAAGATCAGGGCGCCCAGGTGGATGCCGTCGACAGTGGCTACGCCGCGCTGGATGCGGTGAAGCTGCACAACTACGACCTGGTGTTTATGGACGTGCAGATGCCCGGCATGGATGGCCGGCAAACGACCCAGGCCATTCGTCAATGGGAAGCCGAGCTTGCTCGCCAACACCTGCCGATCATCGCGCTCACCGCCCACGCCCTGGCCAACGAAAAACACGCCTTGCTACAAAGCGGCCTGGACGATTACCTGACCAAACCGATCAACGAGCGACAACTGGCGCAAGTGGTACTCAAGTGGACAGGTTTGGCGCTGCGCCACTATGCCCCACCAAGCCAGCGCGACAATGCCGAACGCGCCATCAACCTCAGCGTGCTCGATCATGCCGAAGGCCTGCAACTGGCCGCCGGCAAAGCCGACTTGGCCGCTGACATGCTCAGCATGCTGCTTGGCTCACTGGCAAATGACCGTATGACGTTGCAAGAAGCGCGCGCCAATAACGCCCGCGAGGCGCTACTGGAACGGGTACACCGCCTGCACGGCGCCACCCGGTACTGCGGGGTGCCGCAACTGCGCGCCAGTTGTCAGCACTGCGAGAGCCTGCTCAAGCAAAACTCACCCGCAGCAAGCGCGGCGCTCGATGAGCTGGATGCCGCAATAGAACGTCTGCTCAACGAAACCCAAGCCAGCGTTTAATGCTTGCCAGCCGCCATTCGGAAGCCACTTTTATGCGGATTATGTTGTTCAGCAGCCAACCCTACGACCGCGAAAGCTTTACTGCCGCCACCTTGCCGACAGGCGCCGTGCTGGAGTTCCAGTGCAGCCACTTAAGCCTCGCTACCGCCGCCTTGGCGCAAGGCTGTGCAGTGGTGTGCGCTTTTATTAATGACGATCTATCTGCCCCGGTACTACAACGCCTAGCAGCCGGCGGTACGCAACTGATCGCTTTGCGCTCGGCCGGCTACAACCATGTCGACCTAAAGGCGGCGCAGCAGTGTGGCATCCAGGTGGTGCGGGTACCGGCTTACTCGCCTTTCGCCATCGCCGAACACGCGACCGCGCTGATTTTGGCGCTCAACCGACGCATCCACCGGGCTTTTAACCGAACCCGCGAAGGCGACTTTTCCCTGCACGGCCTGATTGGCTTCGACTTGCACGGCAAAACCGTTGGCATTATTGGAACCGGCCAAATTGGTTCGGCCTTCGCCAGCATCATGGCTGGCTTTGGCTGCCAACTGCTGGCCCACGACCCGCAACCAGACGCCCAACTGCAAGCCCGGGGCGTGCGTTATTTGCCGCTGCACGAGGTATTAGCGCAAGCGCAGATCATCAGCCTGCACTGCCCACTAACCACCTCCACTCGCCATCTGATCAACCAGCAGTCACTGGCCTGCATGCAGCATGGCGCCATGCTGATCAACACCGGACGTGGCGCCCTGGTCGACACCCCAGCACTGATTGACGCGCTAAAAAACGGTCAACTCGGCTACCTCGGCCTGGATGTTTATGAAGAAGAAGCCGCGCTGTTCTTTGAGGATCAGTCGGACTTACCTCTACAGGATGACGTGCTGGCACGCCTACTAACCTTCCCCAACGTCATAGTCACCGCCCACCAAGCTTACTTGACCCGCGAAGCACTGGCCGCGATTGCCAGCACCACCCTGGAAAACATCGCCTGCTGGGCCGCCGGCCAAGTGCGCAACCAAGTCCAAGCCTAAGCCACAGCAAGCAAACTGCAGACGAAAAAAAGCCGGGAAATAACCCGGCTTCTTCGCAGAGATTACCAATCAGGCCTTGGGCAAGGTAACGCCCAGCTGACCCTGATACTTGCCGCCGCGATCCTTGTACGACACTTCACAGACCTCATCTGACTCAAAAAACAGCATCTGCGCTACGCCTTCATTGGCGTAGATCTTGGCCGGCAGAGTAGTGGTATTGGAGAACTCCAGGGTCACATGGCCTTCCCACTCGGGCTCAAGGGGCGTGACGTTGACGATAATGCCGCAGCGCGCGTAGGTGCTTTTACCCAAGCAGATGGTCAGCACATTGCGCGGGATGCGGAAGAACTCAACGGTGCGCGCCAAGGCAAAAGAATTGGGCGGAATAATGCACACATCACTTTTAACGTCGACAAAGCTCTTCTCATCGAAGTTTTTCGGGTCAACAGTGGCCGAATTGATATTGGTGAATACCTTGAATTCATCGGCGCAGCGCACGTCGTAACCGTAGCTGGAAACCCCGTAAGAGATCAGTGCCTGAGCCCCTTCGGCGCGCACTTGGCGCTCAACGAAGGGCTCAATCATGCCGTGCTCCTGGGCCATGCGACGAATCCATTTATCCGATTTGATACTCATGGCGACGTTCCTATAAGGAGGTGATGAAATCGATGGCCTATCTTACCGGGGCATCGACGGGGATCAAAGCCCGCAGAGCTTGCCGCAGCGCTCCGTGGAACACGCCGTCAATCAGCGATTCTGCACAAGTCGCACAAATTATTAGCACTAGCGGCTAAAAGCGGGTATCGTTTGTTCACTGTGTTGCATGTGTCACCGCGAATCGCTACCTGATGTTGAATTTCGATCCAATCATCGCACGACTCCTTTTACTCGTTGCACTCAGTCTTGGCCTGCGCTTGTCTAGGGCTGTAATTTAATTTGTTTTAGGAGATACACCATGTCGAATCGTCAAACTGGTACCGTTAAGTGGTTCAACGATGAAAAAGGCTTCGGCTTCATCACTCCACAATCGGGCGATGACCTGTTCGTTCACTTCAAAGCCATCCAAAGCGACGGCTTCAAAAGCTTGAAAGAAGGCCAACAGGTTTCTTTCGTAGCAACTCGCGGCCAGAAAGGCATGCAAGCTGAAGAAGTTCAAGTTATCTAACTTGTACTGATTCAAGAAGAACCCTGCTCTCTCGAGCGGGGTTTTTTTATGCCTTTCGTTTAGTGATTCGCCTCGCTGCTTGCCTGGCGACTCAGCTGCCAGGCAAACAACTGCAATCTCAGTCGTCGCTGATAACAATATTCGGCATCGCCTGCGCATCCGCAGCTTGAAGCACTATCCGCGCCCCGACCAAACGGGCCAGCTCTTGGTAGACCATGGAGATCTGACACTCCGGCTCCGCAACTACCGTCGGCTTGCCGCTATCGGCCTGCTCACGGATCAGCATCGACAGCGGCATCGAAGCTAATAGCTCAACCCCATATTGTTCGGCCAAACGCGCGCCACCGCCCTCGCCAAACAGGTGCTCGGCGTGTCCGCAATTGGAGCAAATGTGCACGGCCATGTTTTCCACTACGCCCAGCACCGGAATATTGACCTTGCGGAACATCTCGACGCCCTTCTTGGCATCCAGCAGCGCCAGGTCTTGCGGGGTGGTGACAATCACCGCACCAACCACCGGCACTTTTTGCGCCAAGGTCAGCTGAATATCCCCAGTACCGGGCGGCATATCGACGACCAGATAATCCAGATCACTCCAGGCTGTTTGCGTGACCAACTGCAGCAAGGCCCCGGAAACCATCGGCCCGCGCCACACCATAGGGGTATTGTCGTCGGTCAAAAAGGCCATCGACATCACTTCGATGCCATGGGCCTGGATCGGTACAAACCACTTCTGCTCTTTGATCTGCGGACGAGTGCCGGCCGGGATACCGAACATAATCCCCAGGCTCGGCCCGTAGATGTCCGCATCCAAAATACCAACCTTGGCACCTTCGCGAGCCAGCGCCAGCGCCAGGTTAGCGGCGGTGGTGGACTTGCCCACACCACCTTTACCAGAAGCCACGGCAATCACGTTTTTCACGTTACTCAGCGCTGGCACTTGGCCCTGACCTTGGTGCGCCTCGATCACACAATCGACCTGTACAGCAGCCGACTCAACCCCATCGAGATTTTCCAAGGCCATTTGCAGCAACTGCGCCCAGCCGTTCTTAAACAAGGCGGCGGCGTAACCCAGCTGCAGGTTCACACGAACCTTGCCACCCTGAATATCAATCTCACGCACGCAGCCGGCGCTGACTGGATCCTGATTCAAATGCGGATCGGTGTACTGACGCAATGCTGCTTCCACCGCTTCGCGGGTCACAAGGCCCATGCTTAACTCCCAAAAAAGACTGACTTAAAGATCTCGCTATCCTACCCGAGTGCCTGCGCGGATGAAAAAAAACCGCCAGCGCTATATAGTTGTCGACCTTCTTCGTTGCCAATAAATAGCCGAGCACCATGTCCGAGCCCCGCCAGATTCTCGTAACCAGCGCCCTGCCCTATGCCAATGGCTCCATTCATTTGGGCCACATGCTCGAATATATTCAGACCGACATGTGGGTACGCTTCCAGAAGCTGCGCGGTAATCAGTGCACTTATGTCTGCGCCGACGACGCCCACGGCTCGGCCATCATGTTGCGCGCCGAGAAAGAAGGCATCACCCCGGAACAACTGATCGCCAATGTGCAGGCTGAACACAGCGCCGACTTCGCTGACTTCCTGGTCGATTTCGACAACTTCCACTCCACCCATGCGCAAGAAAACCGTGAACTGTCGGCGGCCATTTACCTGAAACTGCGCGATGCCGGGCATATCGCCACTCGCTCGGTCACTCAGTATTTTGACCCCGAAAAAGGCATGTTCCTCGCCGACCGCTTTATCAAGGGCACCTGCCCAAAATGTGCGGCCGAGGATCAGTACGGCGACAATTGCGAAAAATGCGGCGCCACTTATGAGCCGACGGACCTAAAAAACCCGCGCTCGGCCATTTCTGGCGCGGTGCCGGTGCTGAAAGACTCGCAGCACTTCTTCTTCAAACTGCCAGATTTCGAGGCCATGCTGAAAACCTGGACCCGCAGCGGCACGCTGCAGGAACCGGTGGCCAACAAGATCGCTGAATGGCTCGACAGTGGCCTGCAGGAATGGGACATCAGCCGCGATGCGCCGTATTTTGGCTTCGAGATTCCGGATGCACCAGGCAAGTATTTCTACGTCTGGCTGGATGCACCGATCGGCTATATGGCCAGCTTCAAGAACCTCTGTTCAAAGCGCCCGGAGCTGGACTTCGACGCTTATTGGAAAAAAGATTCGACCGCCGAGCTTTATCACTTTATCGGTAAAGACATCGTCAATTTCCACGCATTGTTCTGGCCGGCCATGCTTGAAGGCGCCGGCTATCGCAAGCCGACCGCGGTTTGCGTGCACGGCTACCTGACAGTCAACGGACAGAAGATGTCCAAATCGCGCGGCACCTTTATCAAGGCGCGCACCTATCTGGATCAGCTCAACCCGGAATACCTGCGTTACTACTACGCCAGCAAACTGGGCCGCAGCGTCGATGATCTGGACTTGAACCTCGACGATTTCGTGCAGAAAGTGAATGCCGACCTGGTCGGCAAAGTGGTGAATATCGCCAGCCGCTGCGCCGGTTTTATTCACAAGGGCAACGCCGGCGTACTGGTCGATGCCAACCCTGAACCAGAACTCTGGGCGACCTTCCAAGCCGCCGCACCGAGCATCAGCGACGCCTATGAAGCCCGCGATTTCGCCCGTGCCATGCGCGAAATCATGGCACTGGCCGACCGCGCCAATGCCTGGATTGCCGACCAGGCCCCTTGGTCGCTGAATAAGGTCGAAGGCAAGCAAGCCGAAGTGCAGGACATCTGCGCCCTGGGCATCAACCTGTTCCGCCAACTGGTGATTATGCTCAAGCCGGTCTTGCCGAAACTGGCGGCCGATGCCGAAGCTTTCCTGAATGTCGCGCCGCTACGCTGGAGCGACCTCAGCAGCCCACTGGCCAACCATCAGCTGAACCCCTTCAGCCCCCTACTCACCCGAATTGAACCCGCGAAGATCGAAGCCATGCTCGAAGCCTCCAAAGAAGACCTGATCGCCGAAGGCGCCGTCACCGCTGGTGCGGCAACCGGCAATGGTGAATTGGTGAAAGAGCCGGTGGCCGCCGAGATCAACTTCGATGCCTTCGCCACTGTCGACCTGCGTATCGCGCTGATCGAAAAATGCGAATTCGTCGAAGGCGCCGACAAGCTGCTGCGCCTGACCCTGGACATCGGCGGCGCCAAACGCAACGTGTTTAGCGGGATCAAAAGTGCATATCCCAATCCGGTCGAGCTGGAAGGTCGACTGACCTTGTATGTGGCCAACCTGGCACCGCGCAAAATGAAGTTCGGCATCAGCGAAGGTATGGTACTGGCCGCAGGCCCCGGTGGCAGCGAGATCTATCTGCTCAGCCCTGACAATGGCGCCAAGCCCGGCCAGCGGGTCAAGTAAGCACAAGCGCCACCACAGGCTTGAGTTAACGCTGAAGCAAACAAGCCGGCCGCAGATGCCGGCTTGTTTGCTTCAAGCCGCTTACCGATAATAAGCGCCTCACGCCCGTCCTGTTGACTGGTGCGGCACGTCTTCTGAGCCCAGGTACATGAGCAAACCCACATGACCGAACTCGCCCTGATCCTGGTTAGCTCTATATTGGTCAACAACTTTGTGTTGGTGCAATTTCTTGGCCTATGCCCCTTTATGGGGGTGTCCAAGCGCATCGAGACGGCGATTGGCCTGTCACTGGCCACCACCTTTGTGCTGACCTTGGCGGCGATGAGCTGCTACCTGATCCAGCAGTACCTGTTGAAGCCCTTGGATCTGGAGTTTCTGCGCACCATCAGTTTTATTCTGGTGATTGCCGTGGTGGTGCAGTTCACCGAGATGGTGGTGCATAAAACCAGCCCGCTGCTGTACCGGGTGCTGGGGATTTTTCTGCCGCTGATCACCACCAACTGCATCGTCCTCGGTGTGGCGCTACTGAACGCCAACAAGGGCGAATTCACCTTTATCACCGCCACCGCCAATGGCTTCGCCGCGGGCCTGGGTTTCTCCTTGGTCTTGGTGCTGTTTGCCGCCCTGCGCGAACGCATCGCCATCGCCGATGTGCCACTGCCGTTTCGCGGCGCGGCGATCGGCATGATCACCGCCGGGCTGATGTCGCTGGCCTTTATGGGCTTTGCCGGGCTGATCAAGCTATG
>JAURXE010000634.1 GCA_030654635.1 Pseudomonas sp. | reverse complement strand
GGATCAAGATTATCGGCGGAATGAACATCGCCGAACGGCGCCTGCCACAGGACGGCCGGCACATGGTCAAGCTGACCGACCGCACCATCGACTTGCGCTTGTCGGTCATCCCAACTGTGCATGGTGAGAGCGTGGTGATCCGTATTCTGGACACCCGACAAAGCTTGAAAAGCCTCGACCAGATTGGCTTTAGCGGTCGAGACGCCGAGCGTTTTCGCGATTTAATCAGCCACAACCAAGGCATCGTATTGGTCACAGGCCCGACCGGATCAGGCAAAAGCACCACCCTGTATGCAGCGCTGAATGACATCAAAAGCACCGGGGTCAACATCATCACCGTCGAGGACCCGGTCGAATACCAGATCGATGGGATTCGCCAAATTCAGGTCAAAACACAAATCGGTTTCACCTTTGCCCGCGCCCTGCGCCACATCTTGCGCCATGACCCAGACGTGATCATGGTCGGCGAAATTCGCGACCAAGAAACCGCCATGATGGCCACCGAAAGCGCCCTCACCGGCCACTTGGTCCTGAGCACGCTGCACACCAACAGCGCCGCCACCACCATTACCCGCTTGCTGGAAATTGGCATCGCGCCCTACCTGCTCAATGCCAGCCTGCTCGGCGTATTGGCGCAGCGGCTGGTGCGGCGCAATTGCCCGCACTGCCTGGTGCCAGAGGAGGTGCCGGCGCATGTGCGCAGCGCGTTAGGCTTAAGCCCCGATGAGCCGTTTTATGTCGGCAGCGGCTGCGAGCACTGCCGTAACCTGGGCTTTGCCGGGCGAGTGGCGGCCTATGAACTGCTGGAAGTCAGCCCGGCGCTGCGGGCGATGATTGAACCTTCGGTGTCGGCGCAGAAGATCGAACTCCAAGCCATTGCCGATGGCATGCGCCCACTGACGCAAAGCGCGCTGCAATTGGCCCGCGCCAAGCTGATCCCGCTCAATGAGGTCTACCGCGTACGTTTGGAATAGTTCTAAACCGGTAAATGCCCAACTTTCACATAGATCAGACAGCCCTCGGTGGAAAACGGTCTATGACTTGAGCCATGTGGATTGCGCAACCAGGTGCCGGCGGGATAGTCGGCAAACTCGTCCTGCCAGGTGCCCTCCAGCACCAGAATTTCCTCACCGCCAAAATGCCGATGGGCGCTGAACTGGGTGCCCGCAGCCCAGCGCACCAGCGCGGTATGGGTGCTGCCCACGCTGTCGAGCGGCAACACGCTGAGGCCGTCGACCAGCCCCGGTTGCCAGGCGGCGCTGCGAGTGTCGATGCAGATCCGGGCCTGGTCATCTGCTGTCAGATGGCAAAGCTTGACGAACAGCAGGCAGCCCTCGGGGCTGCAAGGTGCGTGCTGGCTGCCCGGTGGATTCTTCAACCAGGTGCCCGCCGGATAGACCCCATGCTCATCGGCAAAGATGCCCTCCAGCACCAGAATTTCCTCACCGGCAGGATGCGGATGGGCCTTGAACGAGGAGCCTGCTGCGTAGCGCACAATTGAGGTGGCCCGGCCGCTTTCCGCTGCCCAGCGCTCCAAGGGCCGCCGCTCAACGCCCGGCAACGGCGAGGGTTGCCAGGCCAAATTGCGCGTATCAAGCACCACGCGCTGCTGTAAATCGGCATTGATCAGCATGCTACCCACCTCCGCAAAAAAACTTAAAAGCCCTGTTGTGCTTGCTTGCGCAGCAATCGCGCGCTGTCCCAACCAATCAACAGCACCGCCAGCCAGATCGGCAGATAGGTCCAAAGTTGCGCCGGGTTAAAGTGCTCGCCCAGCAGCAATACCGAAACACCAAACAGCAGCACCGGTTCAACATAACTGAGAATACCAAACAGCCCCATCGGCAATAAACGGCTCGAGGTCATCATCGCCGCGAAGGCCAGCGCGCTCAGCAGACCCAAGCCCGGCAGCAGCCACCACAACTGTGGCGCCTGCTCGAAGGCATCCGGTAAACCGGCGCTGATGATCAGCCAGATGGCCACCGGCGTCAGCATCAGCATCTCCAGCACAAAGCCCGACAAGGCATCCAGGCGCATCCAGCGACGCAGCATGAAATACGGCGGATAACCCAGCGCCGCGACCAGCGTGACCCACGAAAACGCTTGGGTCAGCCACAGCTCATGGGCCACCCCGAGCAAGGCAAACACCACCGCCAAACGTTGCAGCGCACGCAAACGCTCGCCGTAAAATACCCGCCCGACCAGCACCATCGCCAAGGGCAGCAAAAAATAGCCCAGCGACACTTCAAGCATCCGCCCGCTCAGTGGCGCCCAGACAAACAGCGCCCACTGCACGCCCATCAGCAACGCAGCTAAAGGCAAGGCAGCCAACAGCTTCGGCTCAGCCCGCAAACGCTGCAGTGCGGCCGCCAACACTGACCATTGGCGTGTCAGCAGCACCAATAACAGCACAGCCGGGATCGACCACAGCACCCGCTGGGCAAACACCTGCACCCCATCCAGCGGCGCCAGTTCGCGCACATAGCCTGGGATCAACACAAACAATAGCGAGGCAATCAGCGACAGACTGACCCCGCGTCCCGACAACTTCACTTAGGCCCCCTAGTGGCAACGCCAAAACTCTGCGTAGCGCTTTAGCACGCTGGCAGCAAGGCGCGACCTTAACCTGTTAGCCAGGTTCTGGGAAACCGCCAGACACCCAACTAAAAAGGCCAACACCCTTGCGGATGCCGGCCCGGCGCGCCAAGGAGCAACGGCGCGGTAAAGGTTGGTCAATTCAATCGACAGTGCAGATTCAGACTGCCTGCACCAGCTGCGCCTTGGCCTGCGCCAATCCCTGCTCGGCCACCACGCCACCCATATTCAGGCCTTCGGCATGAATAAAGCTCACCTCATGGATGCCGATAAAGCCCAGAGCTTGGCGCAGGTAGGGTTCCTGGTGGTCCAGACCGCTACCGGCATAGATGCCACCGCGGGCGGTCAATACAAAGGCACGCTTGCCAGTCAGCAGGCCTTGCGGGCCGGTGTCGGTGTATTTGAAGGTCACACCAGCGCGCAGCACATGGTCGAGCCAGGCCTTCAGGGTGCTGGGAATGGCGAAGTTGTACATCGGCGCGGCCAACACCAGCACATCGGCGGCCAGCAACTCATCGCTGAGTGTATTAGAGCGCGCCAGCGCGGCTTTTTCGGCCTCGCTTTGCTGCTCGGCCGGGGTCATCCAGCCACCCAGCAAGTGGCTGTCCAAATGCGGCACCGGCTCCAGCGCCAGGTCACGCACCGTCACCTGGTCGGCCGGATGCGCCGCTTGCCACTGGGCGATAAATTGCTCGGTGAGCTGACGTGAGACCGAACCTTGTTGACGCGCACTGCTTTCAATAACCAGAACTTGGGACATGCGAGATACCTCGGCGAGAAACTATATAGGGGTTGTTTGGTGTTGATGCAGGCAAGGTTATAGTCAGGCAAGTCGATTAAAAAGCGCAAATACACGCTAATAATCATCGAAATAATTGATTTATAACCCAAGTCAAATTAGCCTCGAACCCTACCTTCTACAGTCGCGTATCCCACCAGGAGCGAGCATGAAAGCGCCCCGCGTCAGCCTCGAACAATGGCGAACCCTGCAAGCAGTGGTCGACCACGGCGGTTTTGCCCAAGCAGCCGAAGCCTTGCATCGTTCACAGTCTTCCATCAGCTACACAGTTGGGCGCATGCAGGAGCAATTGGGCGTGCCGCTGCTGCGCATCGAAGGGCGCAAGGCGGTGCTCACCGACGCCGGCAACCTGTTGCTGCGCCGCTCTCGGCAACTGGTCAAGCAGGCCAGCCAACTGGAAGAACTGGCCCTGCGCATGGAGCAAGGTTGGGAAGCCGAAGTGCGTTTGGTGGTGGACGCCGCCTACCCCACCGCCAGTCTGGTGCAGGCCCTCAGCGCCTTTATGCCGCTGAGTCGCGGCTGTCGAGTGCGCTTGCGCGAAGAAGTCTTGTCTGGGGTTGAGGAAGTGCTGCTGGAAGGCGCCACCGACTTGGCCATTACCAGCCTGACCATTGCCGGCTACTTGGGCACAGAGCTGTGCAGTGTCGAATTTATCGCCGTCAGCCATCCGTTGCATCCGCTGCAGCAACTGCAAAGGGAGCTGACCGCCAGTGACCTAGAAAACCACATGCAGGTGGTAATTCGCGACTCCGGCCGCGCACAACCGCGCGATGTCGGCTGGCTCGGTGCAGAACAACGCTGGACGGTCGGAAGCCTACCCACCGCCGCCACCTTCGTCAGCAGCGGCCTGGGCTTTGCCTGGTTGCCGCGCCACCTGATCGAACGCGAGCTAAGCGCCGGCCTGCTCAAGGAGTTGCCGCTGCAACAAGGCGGCAGCCGCCACCCGCAGTTTTCACTTTATGCTAACAAGGACAAAACCCTGGGGCCGGCGACGCAAATCCTGGTTGATCTGCTCAAGCGCCAAGCGGTTGAACCTTAGCGCTAGCGTCGGCAATCGGGCGGCGCTATCGTGCGCGAAGAAATCAATTAACTGGCAGTTCGCATCCATGCCATCAGCGAGAATATGGAGGTTCAATGTCTTTTTTCGATTACGACGGCTGCCAACTGCACTACGAAGAGTATGGCCACGGTGCACCACTGTTGCTGGTGCATGGTTTGGGTTCCAGCACGCTGGATTGGGAGTTCCAGACCGCCGTACTAGCCGCCCACTACCGGGTTATAGCCCTGGACTTGCGCGGTCACGGGCGCTCCGACAAGCCCGTGGAGCACTACAGCATTGCCGGCTTTGCCGAAGATGTGGCAGCGCTGATCGAGCACCTGAAACTCGGCCCGGTGCATTTGGTGGGCATCTCTATGGGCGGCATGATCGGCTTCCAGTTAGGCGTCGATCGCCCGGAACTATTGCAAAGCCTGTGCATCGTCAACAGCGGCCCGGAGGTGAAAGCCAAGTCATTCGCCGACTGCGTGCAAATCGCCAAGCGCTGGAGTTTCTCCCGCCTGCTCAGCCTCGAGACCATCGCCAAAGGCTTGGGCAAACTGCTGTTTCCCAAGCCCGAACAAATTGAACTACGGCTGAAGATTGAACGGCGCTGGCCGCGCAATGACAAGCGCGCCTACCTGTCTAGCCTGGACGCTATTATCGGCTGGGGCGTGCGTGACCGACTCAGCCATATCAGCTGCCCGGTTCTGGTGGTCAGCGGTGACCGCGACTACACCAGCGTCGCCAGTAAAGAGGCTTACGTCAGCGAAATCGCCGATGCCCGCCTGCTGGTTATCGACGATTCCGGGCATGCCAGCCCGATGGATCAGCCCGAGACCTTTAACGCGCAACTGCTGAACTTCCTCGAGGAAGTGACCGCCCGCGCCCGCCAAGCCAACAACAAACCGAAAAAAACCAGGACGTCAAAAACATGCTAAAAAAACTCGCCTTTGCCGCCAGCGCCCTGCTGCTGAGCACCAGCCTGCTGGCCGCCAGCGACAACGCCAAGCCCCATGTACTGTTAACCACCAGCATGGGTGAAGTGGAAATCGAACTGGAAGCCAGCAAAGCGCCGATCAGCGTGAAGAACTTCCTCAGCTACGTCGACAGCGGCTACTACAACGGCACGATATTTCACCGGGTCATCCCAGGCTTTATGATTCAGGGCGGTGGCTTCACCCCGGACA
Source organism: Pseudomonas sp. (assembly GCA_030654635.1). Lineage (GTDB taxonomy): Bacteria > Pseudomonadota > Gammaproteobacteria > Pseudomonadales > Pseudomonadaceae > Aquipseudomonas. The sequence goes on along the minus strand of JAURXE010000634.1, from coordinate 2,183 downwards.
TGCAGCAAAAAGACACCCAGGCCTCGATCAAGAACGAAGCCGACAATGGCTTGCAGAACACCCGCGGTTCGCTGGCCATGGCCCGTACCTCGGTGGTCGACTCGGCCACCAGCCAGTTCTTTATCAACAGCAAGGACAATGACTTTCTCAACAACGGCAGCCGCGACTTTGGCTATGCGGTATTCGCCCACGTGGTACGCGGCATGGAGGTGGTCGATAAAATCTCCGGCGTCGCCACCGGCAACTCCGGCGGCAACCAGAACGTACCCCGCGAGCCGGTGCTGATCATCGACGCCAAGCGCCTGTAAGCCTAAAAGCGCAGCACAGAAAAAGAAAAAGCCCGCTAACGACTGATTCGTTAGCGGGCTTTTTTATTGCGCAAAAACTATGGGTTAGCGGTTCAGGCTCTTGAATTTGGTGATCAGTTTTTCTGGCTTTTTCTCTTCCTTGGCCAGGGCATAGACCAGACGCTCGCCATTCGGGCCACCGCCCAATTCGATGTAGCTGAAAATCGGCTCGCCGAGTTTGACCACGTCCATCATGTCGCCGTACCGCTGGAAGATGAAGATTTTGTTGTCTTCACGAATCTCCCCATAAAAGCTGCTGCTTGGCGGCAAGCTCACATCCAGGAAGCGCTTGGCTGAAAGCGTGTTCAGATCCTTACCCTTGTCCTCGGCGCGCAAGCCCAACACCAGCGCACGACCGGCATTGTCTTTAGTGCCGAGGTCTTTCAGATATGGGGCCGTGCCGGTTTTCAGGTAGTCGAGATACACCGCACGGTCATCGAATACCACGGCTTGGTTCTCGGTCCACACCTGGTACCAATCATCGTTATTCAGTGCCAGTTCTGCCGACTTGGCGGCATCCGCCGCAACAGCATTCAGACTGCAGGCAGCCATGGCTGCGGCTAACAAGGCGATAGACCCACGTTTAATAACGAACGATTTCATAAAATCAGCAACTCCGGCTTTAGAGAACATAGGCGGATAAAGTTGCCTGAGTTTCGTGACAGCCGCGTGACCAACAGATTACAGATCAGTAAAAACCGTTATTCCTGCCGATACGGCAGTTGCTGCCGCGCCTGCTCGGCATAGGCCCGCATGCCTGCGCGCTCTTGCTGTAAAAACTCCGCCACCGCAACGCGCAAGCCCGGATGGGCGAGGTAATGCCAGGAGCGTGTCAGCACCGGTTCAAAGCCACGAATCAGTTTGTGTTCACCCTGAGCACCGGCATCGAAGCGCTGCACACCCTGGCCGATGGCGTAGTCGATGCCTTGATAGAAGCAGGTCTCGAAATGCAGTCGGTCAAAGTCGCCCAGGCAGCCCCAATAACGGCCATACAGGGTATCGCCGGCCAGCAAGCTGAAGGCCATGGCCACCGGCCGCGAACCTTGACGCGCCAACACCAGGCGTATGGCTTGCGGCATGCGCTGCGCCAGCAAGCTGAAAAAATCTCGAGTCAGGTAAGGCCGCCGACCGCGCACCAGGTAGGTGTTGGCGTAGCAGGCATAGACAAAATCCCACTCCAGTTCGCTCAACTGATGGCCCTCGCGCCAGTCAAACTCGATGCCCTGCCCCGCCACCTGCTCACGCTCTTTGCGCAACTGCTTGCGCTTACGTGAGGCCAGAGCGTCGAGAAAATCTGCGAAATCGCGGTAGCCCCGATTGAACCAATGGTACTGACAACCCAAACGCTCCAGCCAACCCTCGCGCGCGGCCAACAGCGCATCGGCGCTGCCATCGGTAAAGTTGATGTGCAGGCCCGAACAGCCTTGCTGCGCCATGTCCGCAAGCAAGCCATCGAGCAATTGGCCACAGGCGTCGGCATCGCCGAGCAAACGTGCGCCGCTGACCGGGGTAAAGGGCACCGCCGTCAGCAATTTAGGGTAATAGCCAATCCCGGCCCGCTCGCAAGCCTCGGCCCAGGCCATGTCGAACACATACTCGCCATAGGAATGGCTTTTCAGGTACAGCGGCATCGCCGCCAGCGGTCGACCCTGGGCGTCGGCTAGCAACCGATGGGAGGGCTTCCAGCCGGTATTCGGGGCAACACTGCCACTGTCTTCCAGGGCACTGAGAAAACCGTGCTGCAAGAACACCTGGTCCGCTGGCAACAGCGCATCCCAGAGCGGCGCGGGCAGATCGCTTAATCGTTCGAGAGTAATAATTGGCATGCGCCAGTCT
>JAURXE010000631.1 GCA_030654635.1 Pseudomonas sp. | reverse complement strand
GCCAGATCAGCGCATGCACCGGCCAGGCGCGACTGGCCGGCGTGTCGGCGAGCACCGCCTCGAACATTTCTCGCTTGGCCGCACCAAACACCAGGAGCCCCAGCCACTGGCTGCGGGCTAACAGGGCTAAATTAGTCGATAGGCGTAAACGTGGTTCGCTCGGCGCTTGCGCCAGCAGCGCGGCCGGCGCCTGCGCGGAATCAAGCGCCGCAGCCAATCCCGGCATCTGTGCAAACAACGAGGCAAAGTGACCATCCTCGCCCATGCCCAGCAACACCACATCCAGCGGCAACCAGGTGCGCAGCTGCGCGCCCCAGGCCTGGACTGCCAACTCAGGCGTGACGTCCTGGCGCGGATCCAAGCACACCGCGGCGGGCAAGCCTTGCTGCAACAGGCGCAGATTGCTGGCGGGATCGTTCGCCGGCACCCAACGCTCATCGGTGGCACTCAGATCCACCCGCGACCAATCCAGCGCAGCCTCGGCCAGTAACGGCAGCAACAGTTGCGGACTGCTGCCACCCGGCAACAGCATGTTGGCGCGCGGCTTGGCGCGGAGCGCCGCCTGCAGTTGCGCGACAAGCTCGGCGCTCAGAGCATGAACACAGTCGAGGCGCTCGCTAAAGGCGTGAATGATTGCAGGGAATTGTCTCACGGCAGCCTCAGGGCAGCAGGATTTAAAGCATCATCATGCGCCATCCCGACCCGCGGCGTAATAACCGGGGCAGCTGATCGCCAAAGCTCAGAGAGCAAGCTTCTTGCCCAGATAAAAATCCAGACAAACAAAAAGGGCCATCCGATGGATGACCCCTTAACCCGAAAACCGGGAAAACTAAATATGGCGTCCCCTAGGGGACTCGAACCCCTGTTACCGCCGTGAAAGGGCGGTGTCCTAGGCCACTAGACGAAGGGGACGCAAAACCTTCTGTGTTACTACCTAAAGCCGAGGTGGCCAGCTCTAGGTTCAAGAATTGGTGGAGATAAACGGGATCGAACCGTTGACCTCTTGCATGCCATGCAAGCGCTCTCCCAGCTGAGCTATACCCCCATTCAAGGACGGGGCGCATGTTAAGCGCGGCCCTTGTGTCTGTCAACACTCTTTTAGCTTAACAGACTTTGTTTATGCTGCTAGAACAACCACTTACCCCCCGACCACCGGCATAAACCGGCGGCCGGGGCGCAATTAACCGGCGATTGCCGCCAATAATTTCTCCCATTCTTTGACTTCTTTCTTCGATGCACCGCCCAGCAACTCAAGGGCCTGGCGCAAGCGAAAGCGGGTCATGTCCGGCCCGAGGATCTCCATCGCATCCAGCACCGACACCGAGCTGGCGTGACCGGTGATGGCCGCAAACATCAGCGGCATGGCATCGCGCAACTTCAATTCCAGCGACTCAACCACCGCCTGAATGCAACCGGTGATCCGCTCTTTGTCCCATTGACGCAGCGCTTCGAGCTTCCACAAAATCAATTGCATCAGCTGGCGCACTTGCTCAGGCGACAGCTTTTTCTGCTCAAACAGCTTGGCATCCATCGGCACTGAGCCTGCAAAGAAAAACCCAGCCAGTGGTGCAATCTGACTAAAGGTCTCGACCCGCCCCTGCACGTGCGG
>JAURXE010000622.1 GCA_030654635.1 Pseudomonas sp. | reverse complement strand
CGATCACCTTGACCGCCGGCGGCAGCTCTTCGGCCACTTCGGCGCGCACCGCAGCCAAGGCATCGCTGCTGAGCAAGTCGGCCTTGGTGAGGATGACCAGATCGGCGCTGGCCAGCTGGTCGGCGAACAACTCATGCAGCGGCGATTCGTGATCCAGATTGGGATCGAGCTGGCGCTGGGCATCCACCTGTTCCGGGAAGGCGGCGAAGGTACCGGCAGCCACGGCCGGGCTGTCGACCACGGTAATCACCGCGTCCACGGTGCAGGCGTTGCGGATTTCCGGCCAGTTGAAGGCCTGTACCAGCGGCTTGGGCAGAGCCAGGCCGGAGGTTTCAATCAGGATATGGTCCAGGTCGCCACGGCGCGCCACCAGCTCGCGCATCACCGGGAAGAACTCTTCCTGCACCGTGCAACACAGGCAACCGTTGGCCAGCTCGAACACGCGGCCGTTGGCTTCTTCTTCCGAGCAGCCGATGGAGCATTGCTTGAGCAGCTCGCCGTCGATGCCCAGCTCGCCGAACTCGTTGACTATCACCGCGATGCGCCGGCCTTCGGCATGGGTCAGCATATGCCGCAGCAAGGTGGTTTTGCCGGCGCCAAGAAAGCCGGTGACTATGGTGACGGGAAGTTTAGCGAGGGTTTTCATCTGAGGCCCTGGGTGAGATCGATAGGATCGGCGGGCGGCAGCAACAGACGCGGTCAGCCATTGGCGGCCACGCCTGCAGTACCGGAACACCCCGCCCGATAGTCAAATGTATTGCGAGGCAGGTCTCCTGGCTCACGGTCCGCGCCTTGCGCAATCCCCTCACCTTCCCGCCGGTTGGCAGTGGTATGTCGAAGGGTTTTTGACCGTTCACAGTTGCGGGGGCAGCCACGGTTTACCGTGTTCCCTCTTAGCTTCGGCCACAACAGCCGAAGAACCTCGAAAGCGTGCAGGCTACGCAGTGACCGTCAGCCGGTCAATCGTCGAGGTTGACGATTAGGCCTGCTTCGTGATTTTCTAGACGGCTGTTTCAGGTGTCTTGCGCCGTCGCGTGCAAGGTGAAACGGGAAGCCGGTGGGCCTAGTCTCGAAAGAGCAGGCGAGTCCGGCGCTGCCCCCGCAACGGTAAGCAGACGCAAGAGTCGTAGTAGTCACTGTGCTTTCGAGCACGGGAAGGCGGACTCTCTACTGTCAGTACGACAGTCGTCGCAAGCCCGGAGACCGGCCTGAACCCTTTGTTTGGCAATCCGCGGTGGGCGGGTGCGCGCCGGATTTCAGGCCCAAAACCTGTGCTCGTGCTGCGACTCTACCGCCTTGTTTAACTCCGATTAAAAGGCCTCAGCATGTCTACTCACACAGTATCCGCCAACACCCTTACTCTCCCCCTGTCACAGCGCCTGATTTTGGCCGCTAGTGCCTGCTTGCTGGGCGCCGCGCTGATCTTCCTCGCCGGCTTCGCCCCTGTCGACGCGCTGCATAACGCCGCCCACGACACCCGTCACAGCGCTGCCTTTCCTTGTCACTGAGTCTTGAGGCTGCGCTGCGGGACGAGCCGCTAACGGTTAAAACCGTCAGCATGCCGCGCTCGCCTAACCGATTTTGTTCATTGAGCTTGCGAGTACGCCGGCTGAATTGCGCACGCTTTGTTTGCCGTAAAAATGCTGGGATCTCTACTCATGTTTAAACGTATCGCTCAAACCGCTGGTTTTGCCGGCCTGCTCGCGGCCATCCTGCTGACCTTGCTTCAAAGTCTGTGGGTGACTCCGATCATTCTTGAGGCCGAAACCTACGAGAACAGCGACGCGCCGGTGGCCGAACACAGCCATGAACCGAGCATGCCAGCG
>JAURXE010000545.1 GCA_030654635.1 Pseudomonas sp. | reverse complement strand
GCCTTGGCAAAAATAATGATCCGCACCGCGCTCATCTGTACTGCCGTCATAAATAGGCCTTGGCGATTTGCTCGATAGGTACGCCACGCCAATAGGCCCAGCGCAGCCGCCACATCAGAAAAATAGTCCGCCACAACCCGCGAGTTTCCCAGCGCCGCCCCGAAGTGGTCAGGCGCTCGCGGATGCAGGCCGGTTGGCTGATCTGGCGCAGCCGCGAGGTCAACTCGACATCTTCCATCAGCGGCAGTTCGGCAAAGCCACCAATGGATTCAAAGGTGCTGCGCAACACAAAAATGCCCTGATCGCCGGTGGCAATGCCGGTCAGCCGGGAGCGCCAATTGATCAGCCGCGCCACCACCTTCAGTAGCCAAGGCTGGCCGCTGATGCACAGATCGAAGCGTCCCCAGCAATGTTGGCCATCGGCCAGGGCAGCGGCGACCAACGTATCGGCCTGCTCCGGCAACTGGGTGTCGGCGTGCACAAACCACAGCACCTCCCCCGTTGCTAGCACAGCACCGGCGTTCATTTGCCGGGCGCGACCGCGGGGCGCAGTCAGCCATTGGGCAAGATCGGCCAGCAATTCTGGGGATCCGTCGTCACTGCCGCCATCGGCCACCAGCAGTTGTGCACCGCGCTCACGCAGCGGGGCTAACTGGACCAATAACGCCGGCAAGTTGGCCGCCTCATTGAGCGCCGGGATGATGATGCTGATGTTCATGCTCTGGACTTCATGGCGTGCGGTTCAAGCGCCAGTCGTAGTCAAGAAACTCGATCTCGATCTGCCCATCCAGCAGTTGCTGACGTTGGCTTTGCGTCAGGCCCAAGGCGTTGGCCTGGGCGGCCAGATAATCGGCCAGACTTTGGCCATTTTGTTCAAAGTCTTCGCGGTACCATTTGAAGATGCTAGAGACCTGCAAGCTCTCGCCCTTTAAGCGATTGCGGCTGCGATCGCTGAGAAAGTGCTGCTGGGCATCGTTCAGTTGCTGCTCAAGCTTTGCTCCGCTGTAAGCCTCTGCACCTAAGGCTGGGCAGCCAATGCTGGCGCAGTTGAGGGCAAAATGGACGCGCGGGTCCTGATAGCCGTGCTCGCCGCGAATCAGCTGATGCTCAAGCTCATCAAGGCTGCGGGTTTTGCCCAGCAGATTAATAAACTGCTGCTTCCAGGGTGATTGAAACAGGCTGCCCAAGTCTTTAACCGAGTCGATCTGTGGGTCGCCACTGAGCACCAGTTCCACCGTCCAGGCGTTGTAAGCATTAATCAACAAAGCCAGCTGGTCGGCTTTCGACCAACTGGCGAACAACTTTGGTTTCACGGCGGCAATGGTGGCCAAATATTCGCGCAGTTGCGCCCGTTCGGCCAACATACCTGCGTAGTCGACTTGCGTGGCATTGCCACCGTCCAGCACCCGCACATGGCGCTGCAACAGGCCATCCCATTGGGTATTATCCAGACCTGCCGCCGGGACAAGAGTTGCGATAGACAGCAGCGCCAAGGCGCAAGCCAGTGAGCGAAACAACTTCATATACGACCTCAAACTTTGCAGCTCAGTGATGAAAAATCGCGCCTAACTCAGACTGTGTGAAAAC
>JAURXE010000617.1 GCA_030654635.1 Pseudomonas sp. | reverse complement strand
CGGCCGAGCGGCTGGCCAGCGAGCTGGGCGAGGCGGTGGGTGAAACCGTCGGTTATCGGATTCGCCTGGAGTCTAAAGTTGGCCCGCGCACCCGTATCGAGGTGGTCACCGAAGGCATTCTCGCCCGCCGCCTGCAGGACGATCCGGCGCTGGAAGGCGTCGGCCTGGTGATTTTTGACGAGTTCCACGAGCGCAGTTTGGATGCCGACCTAGCCCTGGCGCTGTGCCTGAATGGCCGCGAGCTGTTTGCCGACGACAGCGCCGCCGCCACGCCCCTGAAGATTCTATTGATGTCGGCCACCCTCGAAGGCGAACGGCTGTCGGCCTTGCTCGGCAATGCGCCGGTGGTCAGCAGCGCCGGGCGCATGTTCCCGGTCGAGATGCGCTGGGGCCGGCCGTTGCAACCGGGCGACTATATCGAACCGCGCGCCGTGACTTGCGTGTTGCAAGCGCTGGCGGATGAGCCGGGCAGCGTGCTGGTGTTTCTGCCTGGGCAGGCGGAAATTCGCCGGGTGCATGAGCGGCTACAAGAGGCGCTGAGTGGGCGGGCGGATATTTTGCTCTGTCCATTGCATGGCGAGCTGGATCTTGCTGCCCAGCGCGCGGCCATCGAACCGGCGCCGGCTGGGCGGCGCAAGGTGGTGTTGGCCACCAATATCGCCGAAACCAGCCTGACCATCGACGGCGTGCGGGTGGTGGTGGATGCCGGTTTGGAGCGGGTGCCGCGCTTCGATCCGGCCAGCGGCATGACCCGCCTGGACACCCAGCGCATTTCCCGCGCCTCGGCTACCCAGCGCGCCGGTCGGGCCGGTCGCCTGGAACCTGGAGTCTGTTACCGGCTCTGGTCCGAGGCCCAGCATCAGCAGGCGGCGGCCTATAGTTCGGCGGAAAACCTCCAGGCCGACCTAGCCGGGCTGGCCCTGCAGCTGGCCCGCTGGGGCGTTCAGCCTGGCGACTTGGTCTGGCTGGATGCCCCGCCGGCCGCAGCTTTTGCCCAGGCCCGCGACCTGCTCGGGCGCCTCGGGGCGCTGAACCCAGCCGGTGGTTTAAGCGCCCATGGCCAGGCCATGAGCGAACTGCCGGCGCACCCACGGATCGCCCATTTATTGCTGCGCGGCCACGCTTTGGGGTTGGGCCCGCTGGCCTGCGACCTCGCGGCGCTGTTGGGCGAGCGAGATATTTTGCGCGGCGGCGGCGCCGATCTGCACCGCCGCATCAGCCTGCTCAGTGGCGCCGAGGCCAGCAGCCGGGGCAATCAGGGCGGGGTGCAGCGGGCGCGGCAATTGGCCCGGCAGTTTCGCGGCTATTTACCCAGGACTGGCGCTGGCCGTGAGGCGGTGGCGGAGCCGAGTCATGAACGCTGGCTGGGTTGCTTGCTGGCCTTTGCCTACCCCGATCGCATCGCCCGGCAACGTCGTAGTGGCGGCGCCGAATACCGTTTGGCCAACGGCCGGGCGGCGTTGTTTAGTGAGACCGATGGGCTGATGAAGCACGAATGGCTGGTGATTGCCGATCTCGGCAGTCGTCAGGGCCAGCGTGAAGAGCGGATATATCTGGCCGCCGACCTCGACCCCGAGTTGTTTGCCGGGCCCCTGGCCGAGCAGGTCAGCAGTAACGAGGTGCTCGATTGGGACGAGCGCGAGGGCGTATTGCGCGCCGAGCGCCAGCGCAAAGTTGGCGAACTGCTGCTGGACAGTCAGCCACTGAGCAATCTGGATGAGGGCGCCCGTGGCCGCGCCTTGCTGGGGTTGGTACGGCGTAAGGGGCTGGAGTTGCTGGCCTGGACCCCCGAGCTGCGCCAGTGGCAGGCGCGCTTGGCTTTGCTACGGCGGCTGGAGCTTGCGTCCGTCGAGGTCAGCCAATGGCCGGATGTCAGCGATGGGGCGCTGCTGGCCAGCCTGGAAGATTGGCTACTGCCCTATCTGGCCAAGGTCAGCCGGCTCAGCCATTTCGGTAATTTGGATTTGCCGGCCATGCTCGCCAGCTTGCTGCCCTGGCCATTGCCGCAACGCCTCGATGAACTGGCGCCGAAGAGCCTGGAGGTGCCCTCCGGCTCGCGCATCGGCATCGACTACCACGAGCAACCGCCGGTGCTGGCGGTGCGCCTGCAAGAGCTGTTCGGCTTGGCCAGCACGCCGCGGATCGCCGGCGGCCGCCAGGTGCTCAAGCTGCACCTGCTGTCGCCGGGCCGCCGCCCGGTGCAGGTGACCCAAGATTTGGCGAGTTTTTGGGCCAACACCTACGCCGAGGTAAAAAAGGACCTCAAGGGCCGCTACCCCAAGCATTACTGGCCGGATGATCCACTGATCGCCGAACCCACTGCGCGGGCCAAGCCGCGGCGCTAGGTTCTGTTGGCTCGGGCACGCCAAGGCGCATGTCGCGTTTGCGCCAGTTGCTGTCGGCCACGGCTTGGGCGACTCGACTATGCTGATGACTCGGTGGGCTGCGGCCCGTTAGTTTGGGCTATGTCCCCGTTATGCGTTGCGCTGGCTGCAGCTTTTGTAGGCGGGGCATCCAGCAGGTAACGGACACAGAGCCTTAATTTGCTTTTGGGAGTCGATGATGACTGAGCCGCTAATCGCGCAAAAAGGTCCCTATGCCGTCGAGTTGATTGCCGGTAAGGATTACTTTTGGTGTCGCTGCGGGCACAGCACCAATCAGCCGTTTTGCGACGGTGCGCATAAGGGCGGCGGCATCAGCCCGCTGCGTTTTACCGCAACGAAAACTGAAACTGTCTGGCTGTGCGGCTGCAAGCACACGCAGTCGCCGCCGCGTTGCGATGGCAGCCATAAGTGTTTGTAAGGTCAATAAAGGGGGCAGGCATGCAGCGCAAGGTTTTCACCAGTAAGGTTTATGAGCACAAGGTGGTGTTGGTGACCGGTGGTTGCTCGGGCATCGGTCGGGCGTTGGTGCTGCGTTTTGCCCAGGCCGGGGCACGCTTGGTCATTCTCGATTTGCAGCAGGCCGAGCTGGATAGCCTGCTGCAGTTGGTGCGCGATCAGCACAATGCCGAGGCCCTCGGGCTGTGTTGCGATGTGGCCGATCCGCTGGCGGTGCAGCAGGCCGTGGCGCAGGTGCTGGAGCAGTTTGGCGGCATCGATGTGCTGGTCAATAACGCTGGCATCAGCCATCGCAGCAGCTTTGCCGAAACCGAGCTGGGGGTGTTTGAGCGGGTCATGGGGGTCAACTACTTTGGCGCGCTGCACTGCACCAAGGCCGCGCTGGAGAGCCTGATCACCCGTCGTGGGCAGATCATAGTGTTGAGTTCTCTGTCGGTGTACGCGCCGTTGCTGTACCGCAGCGCCTACAACGCCAGCAAGCATGCGCTGCATGGTTTGTTTGAAACCCTGCGTTATGAACTCAGTGGCTCTGGGGTCAATGTGATGCTGGTGTGCCCGGGCTTTACCGCCACCGACCTGCGTAAAAACGCCTTGGTGGGCAGCGTTACTTTGGCGAACCAACCGCCCCTGGCGATGCGTAAATTGGCCTCGGCGCGGGATGTGGCTGAGTCGATTTACCGTGGCGCCATCAAGCGCAAATCCTTGCTGGTGCTGGACAATGTCGATTGGCGTGCCCGCTTGTTGGCGCGTTACTTCCCGCGCTTGTTTGAGCGGGTGTTACTGCCGCGTATGTCACGCCTCAAGGCGCGCCGGCCTTAACAGGCCGTTGAGAAACTACCTACGTTGCCGATACGGCGTTAAAAACAGGCTCACAGCCACAGGCTGAACGCGCTTTAGCGCGGCCCCGAAGGGGTGAACAACGCGAATCAAATGCTCATTTACAACACGTAAACCCCGCTTTTGACTCGCTACGCTCGCCCTGCGGGCCAGCCTATGGCTGTTACTGCGCTTCGCTACGTTGCGTCTGTTTTTGCCTTGTCTCGGCTGCCTCGCCTACATTTCTCAACGGCCTGTTAGTCGCGCAAGTGGTTAACCGGCTTCGCTCGTCGGCGGGCTGCTGAGCTGCATGTAAATGCGAAACAGCAGCACGCTGGCGATCAGTTGGGCAAAACCGTTGGCGCTATCGAGCAGCACCGCCAGCCATTCATTGGGCTGTTCGCCCAGCTGCCGATAGGTCCACCAGTCCAGCAGCCACAGCGGCAGCAACACCGCCAACAGGCAGGCCGCAATCGGCCAGAAGTAACCCTTGGTCAGGCGCATGCTTTCCCGGATGGCCGCCAATGGCGACAGGCCACGCAGTACCAGCAAGTACTCGGCGAGGGCCAGCTTGACCATCACCCACAGCGCTGGCAGCACCAGCAGCGAAGCACCGAGCCCGATGAGCAGCGTGCTCAGCACCGTGAGCAGCGCAAAACTTGGCCAGAATTGCAGCGCCGCCGCCAGCAGATTGCCAATGCTGGGCTGCTGGACACGGCTGCGGGCATCGATAAACAAGATCAGGGCGGCGCTGTACAGCGGGTAAAACAGCACGCTGGCGAGCAGGCTGTAACCGATGGCCTCAGCGCTACCGAGCCAGGCGTTGATGGCTTGCTGGGCAAGGTTTTCCAATACCACCCAAGGCAGGCACAGCAGGGCAATGGTCGGCAGATTGCGGCTAAAGAAAAACCAGGTGTCGCGAAGCAAATTGAGCGGGTTCATCAAGGGCGCATCGGCAGCGGAGGGGCGGTTACTTTAGCGTTTGCTGGGCGCGGACCCAAGCCTTGGCACCACAAGCGTGCTGGGTGTGCTAAACGGTTGCCGTTTTTTTCGCGCTGCGCTTAGCATTGCTCGCCCCTATGGGGGGCCATCTAGCGATATAGGAGTTAGCCCTTGAGTATTGATATTCGTGCCGCGACACCGGCCGACGCCGGACAAATTTTGGCCTTTATCACCGAACTGGCCATTTACGAGAAAGCCGAGCACCAGGTCAGCGCCAATGTGGCCGATATCGAGCAGAGTTTGTTTGCCGCCGACTCACCCGCGCGCGGGCTGATCTGCAGCCTGGATGGTCAGCCGATTGGCTTTGCGGTGTATTTTTTTAATTACTCGACCTGGCTCGGGCGCAAGGGGCTGTACCTGGAAGATTTGTATATCTCCCCGCAGCAGCGTGGCGCCGGGGCCGGCAAACAACTGTTGCGGCATTTAGCCAAAATCGCCTGCGACAGTGGCTGTGGTCGGTTCGAATGGAGCGTGCTGGACTGGAATGAACCGGCGATCAAGTTCTATAAGTCCCTCGGAGCTGCGCCCCAGGATGAATGGATTCGCTACCGCATGGACGGCGCGACCTTGCAGAAGTTTGCCCATGGCGACCGCTGAGACCGGCAATCCACTCGCTTGAGCGGCATTCATCGGGCTGATGCCTGCGGGTGCCGGTCGATGTGCGCGTGCGCCCAGTCGCGGCTTCGCACATACTTCAGCTCCGCATTTGCCCCCAGGAGTTGCTGGTGAAAAAAATCGCCGTGTTCGCCGATGTCCAGAACCTCTATTACACGGTGCGCCAAGCCCATGGCTGTCATTTCAACT
>JAURXE010000611.1 GCA_030654635.1 Pseudomonas sp. | reverse complement strand
GATATCGGTGCCGACGTGTCGCACATGAACCTGCACAAGACCTTCTGCATCCCCCACGGCGGTGGCGGTCCAGGCATGGGCCCGATTGGCGTCAAAGCGCACTTGGCGCCGTTCGTGGCCGATCACCCGGTGGTCAAAATCGACGGTCCGAACCCCGGCAACGGCGCAGTCAGCGCCGCGCCGTGGGGTAGTGCGAGCATCCTGCCGATCAGCTGGATGTACATCGCCATGATGGGCCCGCAACTGGCCGATGCCACCGAAGTGGCGATTTTGAATGCCAACTACCTGAAAGAAAAACTCAGCGCCGCTTACCCGGTGTTGTTCAGCGGCCGTAATGGCCGAGTGGCGCATGAGTGCATCATCGACCTGCGCCCACTCAAGGCCGCCACCGGGATCAGCGAAGAAGACGTCGCCAAGCGCCTGATGGACTACGGCTTCCATGCCCCGACCATGTCGTTCCCGGTGGCCGGCACGCTGATGATCGAGCCGACCGAAAGCGAGTCCAAGCATGAGCTGGATCGTTTTATCGAAGCCATGCTGAGCATTCGCGCCGAGATCAGTAAGGTCGAGGACGGTAACTGGCCGGCCGAAGACAACCCGCTCAAGCGCGCGCCACACACCTTGGCCGATGTCACCAGCCTGTGGGAGCGGCCGTACAGCATCGCCGAGGCCGTCACCCCGTCGCAGCACACCCGTGACCACAAGTACTGGCCAACCGTGAACCGGGTCGACAACGTCTACGGCGACCGCAACCTGCACTGCGCCTGCGTACCGGTAGCCGATTACCGCTAAGCCGCAGAACGCTGGATACAACTAGGCCGCCCTCGGGCGGCCTAGTTGTTTGTGCAGCTTTTTACCCTGCAGTTCTGCTCGGGCCGTTATTCCGGCTTGAGTTGCAGGCGCGACAGCAGGCCAAGCAGTAGTACGTTGAACAGCACTAGCAGCAGGTTGCCGAACAGGCCGAGCAACTGCACCACCACGCCCGGCAGCAGGGCGAGAATATCGATTTCGACGAGCGA
>JAURXE010000606.1 GCA_030654635.1 Pseudomonas sp. | reverse complement strand
GGTTCGAATCCACCTGAGTGCACCAAATAAAGAAAGGGCTTGCAGCGATGCAAGCCCTTTTTCTTTGTCTAGCGTTTGCTGCGCACGCAGCCGTTCTCGTCAAAGCTTACTTGTTTGCTGTTGCCGTCTTTGTCGCGATATAGATAACGCATTTGGCCATTTTGGCTGGTTGTCTTGTCTGGCTTGCCAAGAGCGCTTTCGACGTCTTTCAGAGTCATGCCGCTGCGCACTTGCTGGCCTATCATGGCCGTGCGGCGGCTAGCGCCGGTGAGCTGATTGCCGCAACCATCTTGATGTTCGCCAACTACTACCAATTGTTGCTCTTGGCTTTTGTGCGCCTTGTTGCGCCGTGGGTGTTTTTTGCTTTTGGCTAGCAGTACGGGTTTACCGTTGCCGGGCCTTGGGTTGTCGGCATTTTGCACCTGCAGCTTCTGGTTGGTCGCACAGCCTTGCAAGGTGAAAGTGATATGGCCGCTGTCGTCCTCGCAGCGGTAAACGTTGGCAGCCAGAGTTGAGGTGGATGAGTAAAGCAGGCTTGCACAAAATGCTGCGCGTAGCAGTCCTTGCATGGGGCGTCCTCCTTGACGGTTGCTTTGCAGCTTAGTGGTTGTTTTGCGGCTTGCCAGTGGTGCCTTCAAGTTGAGTTTTGGCGTCGTAGTAGCAGTGCTGTTGTAGCGCTCTGTTGTGCGCTGCAAGCGCTTGTTATTGCCAGTTTTTGTCAGGCGCCAGACAGTTGCGCAGTGTTATCATTGCTCTGTCAGCCCCGCCGGGGCTTGTGGAATACCACCATGGACTTACCCAGTAGTAGCTTTACACCTCGCTTACGCAATTGCGTATTGACTGATTAAGCCCCGTCGGCGTGCCCGCTGCTGGGGTGGAGCGCGCCATGACTGAAGTAGAAGTAAAAAAACCGCAAGAAAGCCTGCAGGAACGACTGGCCCAAGTGGTCGAGTTGCTGCACCGGCATCGCTTGGTCGAAGGCCTGGCGCATCGTCAGGAAGGCCAGCATCGTGATCGGGTTGAAAACCTGGTTCATCGGCAAAATCTCGCTGAGTTGCAGCGCCGGCTCGATCAGCTGCACTTGGCTGACGTTGCACGCATTCTCGAAGCCTTGCCGTTAGCTGATCGTTTGGCTGTTTGGCAGCTGGTCAAGGTCGAGCGCGACGGCGATATTCTGCTTGAGGTTTCCGACTCGGTTCGCGAAACGCTGATCGCCGACATGGATGACCATGAGCTGTTGGCTGCCGCCAAGGAGATGGACGCCGACGAACTGGCCGACCTGGCGCCAGAGTTTCCGCGCGATGTTGTTCATGAGTTGATGGAAACCCTCGATGCGCAGCAGCGTGCTCGCGTGCGTTCGGCTTTGTCTTACAGGGAGGATCAAGTCGGCGCCTTGATGGACTTCGAGATGGTGACCATTCGTGAGGATGTCAGCCTTGAAGTGGTGTTGCGCTATCTGCGCCGGCTCAAAGAGCTGCCAGGGCACACCGATAAGCTCTTCGTGGTCGATTACAACGGCGTGCTCAAAGGCGTGCTGCCGGTTAAGCGGCTGTTGGTGAATGATCCGGAGCGTCGGGTAATTGATGTGATGGCCAGCGATCCGGTGAGCTTTGGCCCGGATGAAGATGCCTACGATGCGGCGCAAGCGTTTGAGCGTTATGACCTGATCTCGGCGCCGGTGGTCGACAAAAACGGCAAGCTGATCGGTCGTCTGACCATCGATGAAATGGTCGACCTGATTCGCGAAGAAAGTGAAAGCGAAGTGCTGAACATGGCCGGTTTGCGCGAGGAGGAAGATATTTTCGCCTCGGTTTGGAAGTCGGTGCGTAACCGCTGGGCTTGGTTGGCACTGAATCTGATTACGGCCTTTATTGCCTCGCGCGTCATCGGTTTGTTTGATGGCTCGATTGAGAAGTTGGTGGCCTTGGCCGCGCTGATGCCGATTGTCGCCGGTATCGGTGGCAACTCGGGTAATCAGACCATCACCATGATCGTGCGGGCCATGGCGCTTGATCAGATGGGGGCGGGCAATACTTCGCGCCTAGTGCGCAAAGAGCTGGGCGTCTCCTTGATCAATGGCTTGCTTTGGGGTGGCGTGATTGGTTTGGTGTCGTACTTGCTCTACGACAATTTAGCGCTTGGCTTGGTAATGACTGGAGCGATGACGCTCAATCTGCTGCTGGCCGCCTTGATGGGGGTGTTGATTCCAATGACACTGGCCAAGCTTGGTCGCGATCCGGCAATGGGTTCTAGCGTGATGATTACGGCTGTCACCGACAGTGGTGGATTCTTTATTTTCTTGGGGATGGCGACAATATTTCTGCTGTAGTCGCTGCAACTGGCGCCAGCGAGTGGGCTGGCGCTCGTTTTTAGTCATAAAAAAACCGGCTGTAGGCCGGTTTTTTTATGTTTGGGAAGTTAGACGGCTTCAGTCGCTAGCTCGCTGTCATGGGCAATTAGCGCAACC
>JAURXE010000598.1 GCA_030654635.1 Pseudomonas sp. | reverse complement strand
ATGGTCGAGGTAGGTCGGCTGACCATTTTTAAGCCGGCTGCTTTGCTTGATATGTTCGCTGGCGGTGACTATCCCGTCGGCATCGAATTGGTTGACCCAGAAATCGGCGCTGATATCGACAAAGCTCTCGCGCTTGATGCTCAGGGTGCCTTCTGCCGGGTACTGGCCGAATTGCTCTTGGCCGTTGCTCAGGGCGATTTTTACCGGGTTCGGGCCAACACTTTGCTGCCAGGCCTGGTGCAACAACACCTCATAACCATTGGCGGGGCTGAGTTTGGCGGCCTCGGCGTTCAGCGCAGTGCTGCGTTCGCTGCCGCTGGCCGGTAGTTGCGCGTCGCCGGCCCAATCATCGGGTGCTGGCTGGCTGGCGAGCAGCGGAGTGCTGGCCTGGCGAAACAGGATCAACTCGACCTGATAATTGCTGTCGGCAAAGGCCAGCGGGCTGAGCAGGGTGAGTAGCAGGGGTAGGAGGCGGAACAAACGCATGGATCAGTCCTTTTTGGGCATGGCAATCGGGGGTGCGAGGCGTTCAAGCAGTGCCTCTACTACGTTAAAGCGCTCTTCCGGGCGCTCCATGGGGATTTGGAATTTGAACTGGGTGGCGCCTTCGAACTTGTAACGATTCGGTTGGCCCTGGATCAGTTTGATGAGGGTCAGCGGCTCGACGCAGGTGTCTTGGGAGAACTCCAGACGCCCGCCCTGGGGGCCGGCGTCGATCTTTTTGATCCCGAGTTTTTCTGCCTGCAGTTTCAGCAGGGTCAGGCGCACCAGATTTTTTGCCGGCTCCGGCAGCAGGCCGAAGCGGTCGATCATCTCCACCTGCAATT
This sequence comes from Pseudomonas sp., assembly GCA_030654635.1. GTDB lineage: Bacteria > Pseudomonadota > Gammaproteobacteria > Pseudomonadales > Pseudomonadaceae > Aquipseudomonas. The sequence goes on along the minus strand of JAURXE010000598.1, from coordinate 750 downwards.
CCTTCAAGCCGTCTTCGTCGGCGGCCGAGGCGATGCGTTTGTACAGGATCAAACGGGTGTGCACGTCCGGCAGATAGGCGTCGGGGATCAGCGCCGGCACCCGCAAGTTGATCTCCGGGCCACCACCCAGGGGTTGGTCTAGGTTGGGTTGTTCGCCCTTGCGGATCGATTTGACCGCCCGCTCGAGCATCTCCATATAGAGGGTGAAGCCGACCGCTTGAATCTGGCCGCTCTGGCCGTCGCCGAGCAGTTCGCCGGCGCCGCGGATTTCCAGGTCGTTGGTGGCCAGCAAGAAGCCGGCGCCGAGATCCTGGGTGTTGGCGATGGCCTCCAGGCGCTTCTCGGCGTCCGGGGTCATCTGCTTGCGCGGCGGGGTGAGTAAATAGGCGTAGGCCTGGTGGTGACTGCGACCGACCCGGCCACGCAACTGGTGCAACTGGGCCAGGCCGAACTTGTCGGCACGCTCGATGATGATGGTGTTGGCGCTTGGCACGTCGATGCCGGTCTCGATGATGGTGGAGGCGATCAACACGTTGAAACGCTTGTGATAGAAGTCGCTCATCACCTGCTCAAGATCGCGCTCGCCCATCTGCCCGTGACCGATGCCGATGCGCGCCTCGGGAACCAGTTCGGCCAGGTCCGCTGCGCACTTCTCGATGGTTTTCACATCGTTGTGCAGGTAATACACCTGGCCGCCGCGCAGCAGTTCGCGCAGCAGGGCTTCCTTGATCACCGGCTTTTGCTCCTCCA
>JAURXE010000538.1 GCA_030654635.1 Pseudomonas sp. | reverse complement strand
ATCTTTACCGTTGATTTTGAAGTGACCTTGCAGCTTGTTGATGTTGGCGGTCAGCAGTGCAACTTGCACTTCCGGCGAACCAGTATCACCAACAGCCTGCTGGTATTCAGTTACGATTTGGGCTTTATCTTCAACGCTAAGTGCCATGATGGGCTCCTTTAGGTAACAGGCCAGGGACTACTCCCCGTATGTTTAAATGAGATGTGACCGCGCCTATTAACAGCCACCCTCGTGCTAAAGCTGCCACAAATCTTGCGATTTACAACAGCCCGCTTCGGTCACTGCGACCGAATCAATCGACGCGGCGCAATCCGCCCGTCTTCGATCACTTCACCGATACCGATAAAGCGACCGTTGTGATCTTGCACCCGAACCATGCCGAACTGCGGCGCTTCAGGGGCGCGTACCGGCTGGCCATTGAGCCAGTAAAAACTGCTGTGCTCAGAGAACTGCACTATTGGCCAATGCTGCAAACCGCTGTCGGAGGGTAACAGAAAGCGGTCAACCGCCTCATTACCACCCTCGGCATGCACCTGCTCAAGCTCTTCCAGCGTGACCGTTTGCGCCAAGGCAAAGGGCCCGGCCTGGGTGCGACGCAGTTGAGCCACATAAGCCCCGCAGCCCAATTGCTCGCCGATATCCTCGACCAAGGTGCGTATATAAGTGCCCTTGGTGCAGCTCACCGCCAAGCGCGCCTGGGTCTGCTCGAAGTCGAGCAATTCCAGCTTATTGATAGTAACAGAACGCGCCTCGCGCTCCACCACCACGCCAGCACGGGCCAGTTTGTAGAGTGGTTGACCGTCGCGTTTCAGGGCCGAGTACATCGGCGGAATCTGGCTGATGGGGCCACGAAAGGCCGGCAACACCGCCTCTATATCGGCGCGACTACAGGTCACTTCACGCTGCAACAGCACCTCACCCTCGGCATCGCCGGTGGTGGTGGTTTGCCCCAACTGCATGAGTGTCTCGTAGCCTTTGTCGGCGTCCAGCAGGTACTGGGAAAACTTGGTCGCCTCACCGAAACAAAGGGGCAACACGCCGGTGGCCAGCGGATCGAGACTGCCGGTATGGCCGGCTTTTTCCGCATTGAGCAGCCAACGAACCTTCTGCAGCGCCGCATTTGAGGTAAAACCGAGGGGTTTATCCAGCAGGATAATTCCGCTGACATCGCGACGAATACGCTTAACCTGAGCCACGCCCTTCACTCCTTGTCAGCCTCGCCAGCCTCGTCAACCTTGCTACTTGCTTCTGCGGCTGCGGCTGCGGCTGCGGCTGCTTCAGGGTGCTGACTGTCTTCGGCCACGGCACGCTCTATCAGCGCCGACAAATGAGCACCACGTGACACGCTTGAGTCAAAGTGGAAGTGCAACTGCGGCACATTGCGCAACTGCATGGAGCGGCCCAACTGCATGCGCAGAAAGCCGGAAGCGTCGTTCAACACTTTGAGGTTCTGGGCGATATCTTCGGCGCTGTCCTGGCCCATCACGGTGATAAAAATCTTCGCGTGGCTGACATCACGACTCACTTCGACGGCGGTGATGGTCACCAGGCCGACGCGCGGGTCTTTAATTTCGCGGCGGATCAACTGTGCCAGCTCGCGCTGCATTTGATCGCCAATACGTTGGGTGCGGCTATATTCTTTTGCCATGGTTTATTACCTGTCACTCACCACCCGGATAAAACCCGAGCGGTCTGAAAGCGCCAAACGCCCGGCCAGACGAGAGCCTGACCGGGCGTTGCGTGGTACAGCTCGCGGCTTAGAGGCTGCGGGCCACTTGGACCTTCTCGAACACTTCGATCTTGTCGCCAGCTTTAACGTCGTTGTAGCTCGTAACGCCGATACCGCATTCCATGCCGGCACGCACTTCGGACATGTCGTCCTTGAAGCGACGCAGAGATTCCAACTCGCCTTCGAAGATAACCACGTCTTCACGCAGTACACGAATCGGACGGTTACGGTGCACAACACCTTCCAACACCATACAGCCGGCAATAGCGCCGAACTTAGGTGAACGGAACACATCGCGAACTTCAGCAATACCGAGGATGTTCTCGCGAACATCGCTGCCAAGCATGCCGGTAAGGGCCTTTTTGACGTCATCGATAATGTCGTAGATCACGTTGTAATAACGCATATCCAGACCTTCTTGCTCGACGATCTTGCGCGCGCCAGCATCGGCACGCACGTTGAAGCCGAAGATCACCGCGCTCGAAGCCAGTGCCAGGTTAGCGTCGCTCTCGGTGATACCACCGACACCGCCACCAATTACCCGTACTTGAACTTCGTCATTGCCCAGGCCGCCCAAGGCGCCTTGCAATGCTTCGAGGGAACCACGCACGTCAGATTTGAGGACGATGTTAAGCGTCTTCTTCTCGGCCTGGCCCATGTTCTCGAAGATGTTCTCCAGCTTGCCGGCATGCGCACGAGCCAGTTTGACTTCGCGGAACTTGCCTTGACGGAACAAGGCGATTTCGCGGGCCTTCTTCTCGTCAGCCAGCACGATCATCTCGTCGCCCGCTTCCGGGGTGCCATCCAGGCCGAGAATCTCAACAGGAATCGCCGGACCAGCTTCTTTGATCGGCTTGCCGTTCTCATCGAGCATCGCGCGGATACGGCCGAAGTTCGAACCGACCAGAATCATGTCGCCTTGACGCAGCGTACCGTCTTGAACCAATACGGTAGCCACCGGGCCACGGCCCTTGTCCAAGCGCGACTCGACCCCCACGCCACCGCCAGGAGCCGTTGGAGTGGCTTTCAATACCAGCACTTCAGCTTGCAACAGTACGGCTACGAGCAATTCGTCGACGCCAGTACCGACTTTCGCCGAGACCGAAACGAACGGCGTGTCGCCGCCCCACTCTTCCGAAGTAACCCCGTGAACCGACAGTTCAGCGCGGATGCGATCGAGATCGGCGCCCGGCTTGTCGATTTTGTTCACGGCAACCACCAGCGGCACACCAGCAGCCTTGGCATGCTGAACAGCTTCAATGGTCTGCGGCATTACGCCGTCGTCGGCTGCAACTACCAGAATCACAATGTCGGTAGCCTTGGCACCACGGGCACGCATCGAAGTAAACGCTGCGTGACCCGGGGTATCGAGGAAGGTCACCATGCCACGGTCAGTTTCAACGTGGTAAGCACCGATGTGCTGGGTGATACCACCGGCTTCACCGGCAGCCACCTTGGCGCGACGAATGTAGTCGAGCAGCGAGGTCTTACCGTGGTCAACGTGACCCATGACCGTTACCACTGGGGCGCGGGTACTGGTAACACCGTCAAACTTGATCGACTCAGCCAACTGCTCTTCGAGCGCGTTGTCGCTAACCAGGGTCACTTTGTGGCCGAGCTCTTCTGCGATCAGCTGCGCAGTTTCCTGATCAAGGATCTGGTTGATGGTCACCGGGGTGCCCATCTTGAACATGAACTTGATCACTTCAGCGGCTTTAACCGACATCTGCTGCGACAAGTCGCCAACAGTGATGGTTTCGCCGATCGAAACTTCGCGGATTACCGGGCCGGTTGGGCTCTGGAAACCGTGCTGATTACGCTTCTTCAGCTTGGTCTTGCCACGGCCACCTCGACGGAAGCTGTCGCTTTCTTCGTCGGTAGTACGCGGCGCAACACGAGGGGCCGGAGCCTTCTCTTTTTCTTTAACCGATGGACGATGGGCCGTAGTTTTACGGTCGCCACGGCGATCGGCATCTTCGTTACGCGGCTTATCAGGGCGGCGCAGCTCGTCTTTTTTGCGTTCCTCAACCGGCGCAGCAGCCACTACTGGTGCAGGTGCAGCGGCGGCCACAGGTGCCGAAGCCACTGGCACAGCAGCAGGTGCATCGCCTTGCGCAGCCGACTGAGCGGCAGCGCTAGCGAGGCGACGAGCCTCGTTATCGGCCTGACGCTTAGCATTTTCAGCCGCGAGTTTGTCTTCCATATCGCGCTTTTTCTCGGCGGCAATTTCTTCCGCACTGCGCTCAACGAAGACTTTCTTTTTACGCACTTCAACGCTAATGGTTTTGCTACCAGCAACCCGCAGGGTGCTAGTAGTTTTGCGCTGCAAAGTAATCTTGCGCGGCTGTTCAACCTTAGCGCCGTGACTGCTCTTGAGATGGGCTAACAGCGCCTGCTTCTCATTGTCGGTCACAACTTGTTCGGCGGTAGTGTGCGGCAAACCTGCCTCACGCATCTGCAGCAGCAGGCGCTCCACCGGTGTGTCGACCACTTGGGCCAGTTCTTTCACCGTGACTTGCGTCATGCATCTCTCTCCTCAGGCCGCGGGTATTACTCAAACCAATGGGCGCGGGCGGCCATGATCAGCTTGCCGGCACGATCTGAGTCGATGCCGTCGATGTCGAGCAGGTCGTCAATCGACTGCTCGGCCAGGTCTTCGCGGGTAATCACACCACGCACTGCCAGTTCGCACGCCAAGTCGTGATCCATGCCCTCAAGTGAGAGCAGGTCATCGGCCGGATGGGCGTCAGCCAGTTTTTCTTCAGTAGCAATAGCGCGCGTCAGCAAACGGTCTTTAGCGCGCGCACGCAGCTCGTTAACGATTTCTTCATCAAAGCCATCGATGCTGAGCATTTCTTCGATCGGCACATAGGCGATGTCTTCAAGACTGGTGAAACCTTCTTCAACCAGAACCTGAGCCAGTTCCTCGTCAACTTCCAACTCGTCGATCAGACGCTGCAGGATGTCGCCACTTTCAGCTTGTTGCTTGCCTTGCAGGTCATCTTCAGTCATCACGTTCAGGGTCCAGCCAGTCAATTGACTAGCAAGACGAACGTTCTGACCGCCACGACCAATGGCTTGCGCCAAGTTGTCGGCGCCAACGGCGATATCCATCGAGTGGGTATCTTCGTCAACCACGATGGCCACGACTTCAGCTGGCGACATGGCGTTGATCACGAACTGCGCAGGATTGTCATCCCACAGCACGATGTCGACGCGCTCGCCGGCCAACTCGCCGGAAACCGCCTGCACACGCGAACCGCGCATGCCGATGCAAGCGCCTTGCGGATCAAGCCGGTTGTCCGTGGAGCGCACGGCAATTTTGGCCCGCGAGCCTGGATCACGTGCAGCTTCCATGACTTCGATCAGCTCTTCAGCGATCTCCGGCACTTCAATACGAAACAGCTCGATCAACATCTGCGGCGCGGTGCGCGAGAGAATCAATTGCGGACCACGGTTTTCACTGCGGATCTCTTTCAGCAAAGCCCGCAGACGCGCGCCAACCCGAAAGTTTTCCCGAGCAATAATATCTTCACGCGCCAGCAAAGCTTCAGCGTTGTTACCCAGGTCGACAATGACGTTATCGCGAGTCACTTTTTTAACGGTGCCGGAGATGATCTCGCCAACCCGATCCCGGTAAGCGTCAACCACCTGCGCACGCTCAGCCTCGCGCACTTTCTGCACGATGACTTGCTTGGCCGCTTGCGCTGCGATCCGACCGAACTCAATCGACTCGATCTTCTCTTCAATTAGGTCGCCAATTTTAGCGTCAGGTTTTTGCTCCTGCGCCTCATCCAGCGTCAACTCAGAGGCCAAATTAATCAGCATCTGATCTTCAACAACAGTCCAGCAACGATAAGTATCGTAGTTACCGGTGTGGCGATTAATCTCCACCCGCAACTCAACCTCAACGTCAAAACGCTTTTTGGTCGCAGTGGCCAGAGCCAACTCCAGCGCTTCAAAAATAACGCCTGGCGGTACACCCTTTTCGTTGGATACCGACTCAACAACCAGCAGAATTTCTTTGCTCATCGTACGCCTCGCCTTTCGCAATCCATTGGATCCGCGGGATCCGCGTCTCAATCAAACCGGGGAATTATATTGGCCTTATCGATCAAATCGATCGGCAACAAGAACTCGTGATCATCAACCAGCACCACCACGTCTTGCTCCTCCACCCCACGGAGAAGGCCCTGAAAGTTGCGTCGCCCGTCGAAGGGTGAGCGCAATTTGATCTTCACTTGCTCACCGGCATGCAGCGCAAACTGCTCAATGGTAAACAGCGGCCGATCCATACCCGGCGAGGAAACCTCTAAGGTATATTCAGCCGCAATCGGATCCTCTACATCGAGAACACCGCTAATTTGGCGGCTGACTGCTTCGCAGTCTTCCACCAAAATGCCATTGGCATGATCGACATACACTCGCAGCAGCGAATGGCGACCCTGCGACAGAAACTCGATACCCCAGCATTGATAGCCCAGGGATTCGACCACTGGAGCCAACAAGGCCTGCAACTCTTCTAGCTTGCTCGACACATGAACTCCTCGCGCATGCCGTACAAATAAAAAATGGGCGAAGCGCCCATTCATTTACGCCGCCTGAAACTCTGACGACAAGAATCATCCATCTAGCAAAAAGCCCCTAAAAAGGGGCTCCGCCACTACAGTGCGGGGGCGCAAACCAAATCAGAAAACCAGTGAACAACAAGCTCAACCAGCCACCAACCAGTGCAACCCTGCTTTAAAGCTGGGCCGAAGTATACGACTGAACCCACATTCGGGTCAATCCAAGCTTCAGCAACAAGAAGGCCCGCAATCTGCGGGCCTTCTTGATTTGGTACCGAGGAGGGGACTCGAACCCCTACAGCCAAAGGCCACTACCACCTCAAGGTAGCGTGTCTACCAATTCCACCACCACGGCAAAAACCTGTATTACTTTTGCTCTACCGCTTTAGGCACATCAACCGGATCGGTTGCTGGCTTTTGCGCTTCAAGCACCGGCACATCATCAGTAGCCGGCTTCTCCTGCAACACTTCCATCACTGCCGGAGCCGGCAGACCAACATCATCTGCAGTCATAGATTTTTCTTTAGCAAAAAAACCCAAACCCAAACTAGTTACGAAAAAAGCGGCCGCTAGTATAGCAGTAACTCGACTGAGAAAGGTAGCAGAACCTTGACTACCGAATACGGTACCCGAAGCCCCAGCACCAAACGAGGCGCCAGCATCCGCGCCCTTACCATGCTGCAGCAGCACCAAGGCAATAACGCCAAGCGCGCCTAACAAGTGAATTACGACTACGACTGTTTCCAGCATTTCTCAGTTTCCTGCGGCGCGACAGATCGCCCCGAACTCATCTGCATTCAGGGAGGCACCACCAATCAGCCCCCCATCGATATCCGGCATGCCGAACAACTCAACCGCATTTACCGCTTTCACGCTACCGCCATAGAGGATTCGCACCCCGCCGGCAATTTCAGCACTCTGCGCCGCTAACTGCCCACGAATTGCCGCATGCACTTCTTGCGCTTGCTGCGCAGAAGCCGTCAACCCCGTACCAATTGCCCAAACAGGCTCGTACGCGATTACCGCATGAGCAAAAGCACCAACCCCAAACTCTTCAAGTACGCCAGCCAACTGACGAGCAACCACTTCAAGCGTCTGACCAGACTCACGCTGCACCAATGTCTCACCAAGGCAAAGCACCGGCAGCAAACCACAAGCCTGAGCCGCGGCAAACTTTCGCACCACCACCTCATCGCTATCACCAAGCAACAGGCGACGCTCAGAGTGGCCAACCAACACCAAGCTACAACCAGAGTCAAGCAACTGACTAGCAGCCACTTCCCCGGTTAACGCACCCTGCATCGGCTCAACTGCACAATCCTGCGCACCGACAGCAATCACACCACCCTCAAGGCGGGTGATTACTTGCCCCACATGCAGGCTGGTCGGAAATACTGCAACTTCAACATCACCCGGCAAAACCTGATGACGTAGGCCTTCGATCAGCTCAGCGACGCTGGCGCGGGTACCGTGCATTTTCCAGTTACCAGCAACCAAGGGGCGACGCATGCTCAATCTCATCGATCAAATTGGCCGCAGATGGTACCCAACGGCCGGCAAACTGGCAAGCGAATCAGGCACATACCTGCGTGACAACACTCGCCAACAGCTCGGCATAAGCACGCACCTGTGCGGCGTCCTCGCCCTCAACCATCACCCGCAGCAACGGCTCGGTGCCAGATTTACGCAACAGCACCCGCCCACGCCCAGCCATTCGCTCAGTCACATCAGCGCAAGCCGCTTTTACTTGCGGATGCTCGAGCGGATTAATACCGCCCGCGAAACGCACATTGATTAGCACCTGCGGGCATTTTTGCACGCCGCCGCGCGCCTCAGCCAGACTGACGCCGGCACGCTTAAGCGCCAGCAACACTTGCAGCGCGGCAATAATTGCGTCCCCGGTCGTGGTGTGCTGGAAGCAGACGATATGACCTGAGTTCTCGCCGCCCAACTGCCAATTGCGCTCCTGCAACTCGGCAATCACGTAGCGATCACCGACCCCAGCCCGCACAAAGGGGATCGCAAGCTCAGCCAAGGCCAATTCCAGCCCCAGGTTGCTCATCAGCGTGCCAACCACTCCACCTTGCAGACGCCCGCGCTCCTGTAAATCACGGGCGATAATGAACAGCAATTCATCACCATCGACCACCGCGCCCGCATGGTCGACCATCAGCACCCGATCGGCATCGCCGTCGAAGGCAATCCCCAAGTCAGCCCGCTCTGCCAGCACTGCAGCCTGCAATGCCTGCAAATGG
>JAURXE010000568.1 GCA_030654635.1 Pseudomonas sp. | reverse complement strand
AAACGATGGCCGACACGCCGTCCGCTTCGAAGCGTTTGGCCAGATCAACCACCTGCACCGTGCTGATTTCAGCCCAGCCGTCGGTGGCGACGAAACCGTCTTTGGCATCCAGACCGACAATCACCTTGCCCGGAAACGCCTTGCAGGCGTCGGTCACAAACTGTGGATCCTTGACGGCCTTGGTGCCGATGATCACGTAGCTGACCCCGGCCTTGATGTAGGCCTCGATGGTTTCCAGCGAGCGGATGCCGCCACCGATCTGGATCGGCAAATGCGGGTAGCGCTTGGCAATCGCGGTGACCACTTCGCCATTGACCGGCTGGCCTTCGAAGGCGCCATTCAAGTCGACCAGATGCAAACGCCGGCAACCGCCCTCGACCCATTTGGCGGCCATGCTTACTGGGTCATCGGAAAACACCGTGGAGTCTTCCATGCGGCCCTGACGCAGACGCACACAGGCGCCGTCCTTGAGATCGATAGCGGGGATAATCAGCATCGGTTGAACCTGCTTAAGTCACAAAAATTAAAAAATCGGGGCCAAACATCAGTCGCTAATGGCTCAGCTCTTTTCCAGCGCCCAGAGGTCGCTTTCGATGCTCTCGAAGCGCTCTTTAAGCACGCCTTGCACATCCAGTACCGCCTGGTTATAGATCAGCGGGCCACATTCTTTGATAAAGAAATCCAGCAATTCCTCGGCCTCGAAGCCGCCCATCTCCAACTCGAAGCGCTCGGCCATCAAGCCTTTAATCGCCTGCCCGAGCACGCCACGCTGCTGGGCGCTGAACTGAAAAACCGGCTCGACTGGTTTCTTGACCCGACTCATTACCAGCGACCATCCCAAGCGGCAAAGTTCTGCAGCAACTGCAGGCCGTGGGTGTGGCTTTTTTCCGGGTGAAACTGCACGGCAAAACGCGAGCCTTCGGCCAGGGCGGCGGCAAAATCTTTGCCGTAATGGCCGCGACCGACCACCTGCTGGGGCTTGCCGGCGTCGATGTAATAGCTGTGCACAAAGTAGAAGCGCGCCAGGTCCGGGATGTTGTGCCAGAGCGGATGGTTAACCGACTGCGCCACTTCATTCCAGCCCATGTGCGGGACTTTCAGCTGCTCGCCGTCCTCGACCATGCCCTTGCCGAAGAACCGCACTTGTCCGGGGAACAGGCCGATGCAATCGACACCGTCGTTCTCTTCGCTGCGCTCCATCAGTGCCTGCATGCCGACGCAGATACCGAGAAACGGCCGATCCATGCTGACTTCACGCACCAGCTCATCGAAGCCCAGCCGCTTGATCTCGGCCATGCAATCGCGAATCGCACCGACACCGGGGAACACCACCCGATCAGCTTCACGAATCACATTGGCATCGCTGGTCACCAGCACTTTGCCGGCACCGACGTGCTCCAGCGCCTTGGCCACCGAATGCAGGTTGCCCATGCCGTAGTCGATTACTGCAACCGTCTGCATTTACAGGCAACCCTTGGTCGACGGCATTTGCCCGGCCATTCGCGGGTCCAGCTCGGAGGCCATGCGCAGGGCGCGGCCAAAGGCTTTGAACACGGTTTCGATCTGGTGGTGGGTGTTGGTGCCACGCAGGTTGTCGATGTGCAGAGACACCAGAGCGTGATTCACAAAACCCTGGAAGAACTCCTGAAACAGGTCCACATCGAAGCCGCCAACCACCGCACGGGTGAAGGGTACGTGCATCTGCAGACCCGGACGGCCGGAGAAGTCGATGACTACCCGCGACAGCGCTTCGTCCAACGGCACATAGGAGTGGCCGTAACGGACCAGGCCCTTCTTGTCGCCGACTGCCTTGGCAAAGGCCTGGCCGAGGGTGATGCCGACGTCTTCGACTGTGTGGTGATCGTCGATATGCAGGTCGCCGTTGCACTCGATATCGAGGTCGAACAACCCGTGACGGGCGATCTGGTCGAGCATGTGCTCAAGGAAAGGCACACCAATAGCGAAACGCGCCTTGCCGGTGCCATCCAAGTTGATCGAGACCTTAACCTGGGTCTCCAGCGTGTTGCGCTCGACGCATGCGGTACGTTCGGCCATCACCAGCTCCAAAATTAGCTTGCGCAAAAGGCAGCCATTATAGGCGGGCCGAGCCTTTGACGGCTACCAGCGGCTGTCACCCAGGTTTACACTCGCCGCCCCCGAGCAGACCGAAAACCACTGCGCTCGGTTATGCCGCGCTAAAAGCAGCAAGCCCGCCGGAGCGAACGTCGCACTAACCCGCGCTCGCCAGGTTTTCACCACGCCCGATCACCTTTGTTTAGCCGAGGAGCCGCCCATGCCGGTTTACGTCGAATTTGTCCTCCAGCCCAGCGCTCAAGACCGCAGCGACCTGGCCAAGGTCTACGCCGACGCGCCCGACTGGCTGTTGGCCCCCCATGCCAATGCCGAGATGCTGATCGGCGCCGGCATCGCCAGCGGCCAACTGATCGCCGGGCGCTTCAACGACCGCCTGCTGGGCGCCGCGCTGCTCGAACCAGGCGCGGACTGCTGGCGCCTGTCGCACCTGTGCGTGCGCCAAATCACCCGCCAACGCGGCGTCGGCCGCCGC
>JAURXE010000567.1 GCA_030654635.1 Pseudomonas sp. | reverse complement strand
GCGCCACCCAGGGTCACCCGTCGATAGGCAAAATCCACGGTTAACGGCCCGCTGCTGACGCTGGCGGCCTGCTGCTCACCGTTGCCGGCCTGGCGCAGCAACACCCGCACACGGGCGAGAAATTCCTGGATGCCAAAGGGTTTGGTCACGTAATCATTGGCGCCGCCATCCAGGGCCAGAACTTTTTCGCTCTCGCTGGCACGCACCGAGAGCACCAGCACCGGCACCTGCGACCATTCGCGCAGTTCGCGCAGCACCGCCTGGCCGTCCATGTCCGGCAGGCCGAGGTCGAGCACCACCAAGTCCGGCTTGGCCAGCGCGGCGTGGGCTAGGCCCTGGCCGCCATTGCTGCCCTCCAGCACTTGGTTGCCTTGGGCCGCCAAGCTGATGCGCAGGAACTTTCGGTTCTGCGCTTCGTCGTCGATGACCAGGATGGTCGGTTGATTACTGCTCATTACTCTCGTTCATATCATCGTCAAGGGCGGGCTGCGGATGCAACGGCAGGTGCAGACACAGGGTAGCACCGCGGCCGTCCAGGCCGTCATCCACGCTCACCCGCCCGCCGTGGGCGCCGACCATGCCCTGGCAAATCGCCAAGCCCAGGCCGGTGCCCTGACCGCCACGGTCGCCCCGTGCGGCGGTGTAGAACATGTCGAATATCTTCTCGCGCTCGTGTAGCGGAATACCCGGGCCCTGATCGCTGACGGCGAAGCGCAGTTCCTTGGCATCGGTCTCGATGGTGATGCGCAAGCGGCCCTGGCTGGGCGAGAAGCGCGCGGCGTTTTCCAGCACGTTGATCAACGCCTGTTCGATCAGCGCCCCATGCACGTACAGCAGCGGCAAGTCCGCCGGCACCTGCACCTCAAGCTGCAGATCGGCCAGTACCGGGCGCAAGCGCTGCACGGCACTGGCGACTATATCGCCGGGCGCCACCCAATCGCGCGCCAAGGCCAGGCCGCCGTGGCCTAGGCGGGTCATGTCGAGCAGGTTCTGAATATAGCGGTCGAGGCGCTCGGCCTCATCGCGGGTGCCTTGCAGCAACTCGCGGCGGTCACTCAGGGAAATGCTTTCACCCAGGGTCAGCAGGCTGTCGATGGAGCCGCGCATGGCCGTGAGTGGCGTGCGCAAGTCATGGGACACTGAGGCCAGCAAGGCGCTGCGCAGCTCTTCGGTCTGCCCGTGCAGGCGCGCGGCCTCCAGCTCTTGCGCCAGTTGCGCGCGCTCCAGCGCCTGGGCCAAGGGTTGCGCCAGGGCGGCGATCAGCCGGCGTTGTTCCGGTGGCAGCGGGCGACCATCTTTGGGGCTCACGCCGAGCAGCGCCAAGGGCCCCTCCTCACCCGATAACGGCCACCACCACCAACGCCCGCCCGGCAGCGTATCGGTGCCCAAGCCGGCCGGTTGTTCGTGCTGCCAGGCCCAGTCGGCGGCGGCGCGTTCCTGCTCGACCAGCAAGCGTTGTACCCCGGCTTCGACCTGCCAGAGGCCATCGGTGCTGCGCGCCAGCAGGCTGATTTCCAGCTCGTGCCACTGACCGAACTGCTGCAGCGCGGCGGCCAACACCGCCTGCCGGTCGGTGGCGGCGGTCAACTTGCGCGACAGCTCCAGCAAGGCGGTGGTTTCCGCCTGAGTTTGGCGCAGCGCCTCCAGCTGCCGGCGCTGGCGGCTGGCCAGGTTGCCGGTCAGGGCCGCCATCAGCAGGAAGAACAACAACGTCAGCACGTCTTGCTGGCGGGCGATGGTCAGCGACCAGGTCGGCGGGATAAAGAAGAAGTTGTAGGCCAGAAACGACAGCCCGGCGCAGGCCAGCGCCGGCCCCAAACTGCTGCGCACCGCTACCAGCAACACGGCGGAGAGAAATACCAGGGAGATATTTGGCAGTTCCAGATAGCGCGACACCGCCAACGACAGGCCGGTGGCCGCCAGCGCCGCCCCTAACGCCAGCCCATAGTCGCGCCACACCAGCGGTGCCGAGGTGCGGCGTGGCGCCGGCAGCAACTCGGTCGCGCTGTCCAGCACGCTGATTTCCAGGCCCTGGCTACGGGCCAATAAACGCTCGGCCAGACCGCGACCGAACCAACGCCGACTCAAGCGCTGACGGCTGCGACCGACCAGAATCAGGCTGGCGCGGCGCTCGCGGGCATGCTCGATCAGGGTCTGGGCGACTTCGCCGGCGCGCAAACTGACCACCTCGCCACCGAGGCGCTCAGCCAGTTGTTGCGCGGCCTGCAAACAGGCCAGGCGGCGTTCATCGCGCTCGCCGCCGGTGTCCACATGCACCAC
>JAURXE010000562.1 GCA_030654635.1 Pseudomonas sp. | reverse complement strand
GAACTGCTGGAGCGGCTGCTGCCGGTGTATGGCGAGATTCTCCAGCGGCTGGCCGAGCAAGGCGTGCAGTGGTTGCAAATCGACGAGCCAATTCTGGCCCTCGACCTGCCGCAAGCTTGGAAAAGCGCCTTCGAACGGGCCTATAACCTGCTGCAATGGTCGCCGCTGAAAAAGCTGCTGACCACCTACTTTGCCGGCCTGGAAGACAACCTCGGCTTGGCCGCCGGTTTGCCGGTGGACGGCCTGCACATCGACCTGGTGCGCGCCCCCGAGCAGTACCCGCAAATACTCGACCGCTTGCCGGCTTATAAAGTGCTGTCGCTGGGGGTGGTGGACGGCCGCAATATCTGGCGCAGCGATCTCGATCAGCTGTTGCCGTTGCTGCAAGATGCCCAGCAGCGGCTCGGCGAGCGACTCTGGCTGGCGCCGTCCTGCTCGTTATTGCATTGCCCGGTGGACCTGCAGCCTGAGCTGCAACTGGACGCCGAGCTGCGCAATTGGCTGGCCTTTGCCGTGCAAAAATGTGCCGAGGTGGCGTTGCTGGTAGCGGCGCTGAAGCAGCCGCAGGCTGCCGAGGTGCAGGCCGCATTGGCCGCCAGCCGGGCCGCACGGCTCAGTCGCCAGCTGTCGCCGCGTATCCACAAACCCCAGGTGCAGGCGCGCCTGGCTGCCATCAGCGCCCAGGACACGCAACGCCAGTCACCGTTCGCGCAGCGCATCGCCCAGCAACGGGCGCGGCTCCAGTTGCCGCCATTGCCGACCACCAGCATCGGCTCCTTCCCGCAGACCGCCGCCATCCGCCAAGCGCGTCAAGGCTTTAAGCAGGGCAAAATATCCGCCGCGGAGTATGCCGAGGCTATGCAGGGGCAAATCCGCCATGCGGTACAGGTGCAGGAGCGCTTGGGGCTGGACGTATTGGTGCATGGCGAGGCCGAGCGTAATGACATGGTCGAATACTTCGCCGAGCAACTGGATGGCTATGCCTTTACCCGTTTCGGCTGGGTGCAAAGTTACGGCTCGCGCTGCGTCAAACCGGCGATTATTTATGGCGACATCAAGCGGCCCAAGGCCATGACCCTGGAGTGGATTAGCTTCGCCCAGAGCTGCACCGACAAAATCATCAAAGGCATGCTCACCGGCCCGGTGACCATGCTGATGTGGTCCTTTGCCCGGGATGACATTTCCCGCGAGCAACAGGCCCAGCAGTTGGCGTTGGCGATCCGTGATGAGGTGTTGGAGCTGGAGGCCGCCGGGATCAAGATCATCCAGATCGACGAGGCGGCGTTTCGCGAAGGCATGCCGCTGCGCCAAGCCCAGCAGCCGGCCTATCTGGCCTGGGCCAGTGCGGCGTTCCGGCTGTGCGGCAGTGGCGTGGGCGATGCCACGCAGATTCATACCCATATGTGCTACAGCGAATTTAACGCGGTGCTCGACTCCATCGCGGCCATGGATGCCGACGTGATCACCATCGAAACCTCGCGCTCGGACATGCAACTGCTCAAGGCTTTTGAGGCCTTCGACTATCCCAATGATATTGGCCCTGGGGTCTATGACATTCATTCGCCACGGGTGCCGGACAGCGCCGAGATGCTCAAGTTGCTGCGTAAAGCCGTGCAGTTGATTCCCGCCGAGCGCTTGTGGGTCAACCCGGACTGCGGCCTGAAAACCCGCGGCTGGCCGGAAACCGAGGCAGCTCTGCGGAACATGGTGGCGGCCGCTAAGCAGCTGCGCGCCGAGTTGGCTTAAGGGCATGGCAGGACATTCGGCTCACCTGGCGGGCCTGATATAGAGCAGCCGGCGGTGAGTCACCACCGTTCGGCGGCTTTCATCAAATTGTCACCGAACTGTGGCAGCTAGCGCGGCCAAACATCCGCAAACTGCGCGCTTGATGAGTCGTGGTGTGTAGGTGTGCAGGATGCGTATTTGGTTATTTTTGCTGGCCTTGGGTGCTGGCCTGCCGTGTTTTGCGGCGACTCATTGCGATGTGCGGGGGCCGACCGAAACCGTCGAGTTGGGCACTGTACGTCTGGCTTACCAGAGCATTGGCCGCAGCACGGATCCGACGGTGCTGCTGGTGATGGGGGTTGGCGGACAGTTAATCGACTGGCCCAATTCGGTGCTGACCAGCCTCTGCCAGCAGGGTTTGCGGGTGATACGTTTCGATAACCGCGATGTGGGTTTGTCGACCTGGGTCGGGCCGGTGCCGAGCAGCAACCTGACCCTGGGCGCGTTGCGCTACAAACTCGGCTTGCCGGTGAGTGCGCCCTATCATTTGCGTGACATGGCGGGGGATGCCTTGCAGCTGATGGATGCCTTGCAGGTTGAGCGTTTTCATCTGCTGGGCGCCAGCATGGGCGGCATGATCGCCCAGCATATGGCGGACTTGGCGCCACAGCGGATTCAAAGCCTGACCCTGTTGATGAGCAGTTCAGGCGCCCTGGGTTTACCTACGCCACGGCAGGCGGTGCTGGAGTTGCTGGCGCGCCGCGAGGCGCCCAATCGGGCGGTGGCCCTGGAGCAACAAGCGGATTTGCTGGCCGCCTTGGGCAGCCCGCAGGTGCCGGATCAACGGGCTAAATTGCTGCAGTCGGCGGCGCGCAGCTACGACCGGGCGTTCAATCCGGCCGGGGTGGAGCGTCAGTTGTTGGCGATTCTGGCCGAGCCGAGCCGGGTCGAGTTACTGCGCCGTTTGCAGGTGCCGACTCTGGTGATCCACGGCACCGCCGACCCGTTGCTGCCGGTGATGCACGGCGTACACTTGGCCGCGCAAATCCATGGCAGCCAACTGGGGCTGGTACGGGGTTTGGCCCATCGCTTTCAAGAGCGTTTCAAGGTGCCGTAGCTGGCGGCGGTGCTGTCCCATCTGGCGGCCCATCAGTTGCCGTTGGCAGGGGCGCAGTTGGCGCTGGTGCCGGGCAAAAGCGCCGATTACCTCCGCTAAAGGTACGGACGTGCTGTGATTGTTTTGCCGTGCTGTCGGGGACGCTAAGTTCAGGATTGCGACATCTGCGGTTAACTCATCGACCTGCAGCCTGACGGCGGCTGTGGTGTCGGCGGCCTTGCTTTAAGGTGGCGACCGCTGCGCTCTGCAGCCTCCACAAGAGGCCGGTTGAGTCAGGCTAAGCCGACTGGCGTTGGTTTGGCGTTTCCCATTTATCCGCCGGGAAGCCTCTGTCGACCCTTCTGCTGTGGTGAGCCCCCAATGCAACGCTTGACCCGTCGCGACCTGTTAGCCCTTGGTTTTATGACTTTTGCGCTGTTCCTCGGCGCCGGCAATATCATCTTTCCGCCGAGCGTCGGCATGGCTGCCGGTGAGCAACTGTGGCTGGCGGCGCTGGGCTTTCTGCTCACCGGGGTTGGCTTGCCGCTGCTCACCGTAGTGGCGTTGGCCCGCGTTGGCGGTGGTTTGCAACGCCTCACCGCACCGCTCGGGCGGCACGCCGGTGGGCTCTTTGCGGTGGTGGTGTACCTGGCCATCGGCCCCTTGTTTGCCACCCCGCGCACGGCGGTGGTGTCGTTTGAAATGGGCGTGGCGCCCTTTAGCGGCAACAGTGCAACGGCCTTGCGGCTCTACACCCTGGGCTATTTCGCCTGCGTGTTGTTCCTGTCGCTGAACCCCGGGCAACTGGTCGATCGGATCGGTAAATGGATTGCACCGCTGCTGCTCAGCGCCTTGCTGGTGTTGGGCGGCGCCGCCGTCTTGGTCCCGGCCGGAGCGATCGGCAGCACTGCGCCGGCCTATCAAGCCGCACCGCTGGTGCAGGGGTTTCTGCAAGGCTATTTGACCATGGATACCCTCGGCGCCCTGGTGTTTGGCATCGTGATTGCCACCGCCATTCGTGACCGCGGGGTGCGCAACGAAGCCCTGATCACCCGTTATGCCATCAGCGCCGGGCTGATCGCCGCCTGCGGCCTGTCGCTGGTTTATTTGTCGCTGTTTTACCTCGGCGCCACCAGCCAAAGCATTGCCGGCGAGGCGCAAAACGGTGTGCAAATTTTGTCCAGCTACGTGCAACACACCTTCGGCGTCGCCGGCAGTTTGTTGTTGGCGCTGGTGATTACCTTGGCCTGCCTGACCACCGCGGTCGGTCTGCTGACGGCCTGTGGCGAGTTCTTCAGCAAGTTGCTGCCGCTGTCGTACCGCACCGTGGTGGTGCTGCTGGGCGTATTCAGTCTGCTGGTGGCCAACCAGGGGCTGACCCAGTTGATCAGCGTCTCGGTGCCAGTGCTGGTGGCGTTGTATCCGCTGGCCATAGTGCTGGTGGCGTTGAGCCTGGCCGATCGCCTGTGGTGCGAGCCTAAGCGGGTCTTTGTCCCGGTCATGGCGGTGACGCTGGTGTTTGGCCTGATGGACGGCCTGCTTGCTGCCGGCCTGAAAACCTGGGTGCCCACGGTGTTTAACCAGATGCCGCTGGCCGAGCAAAGCCTCGGCTGGCTGCTGCCGGTGGGGCTGACCCTGTTGCTGGCGGCGGTTTTTGATCGCCTGCGTGGCCCAACGGTTTGCTTGGCGGATTAGTCGTGCAACGGGCAAAAAAAAGCCCCGCATTCGCGGGGCCAAGGGGGATTGCTCGGTTGCTTAGGCGACGCGGGCGCCTTGCGGGCTGTGCTGCAATAAGTAGTGGTCCAGTTTGGTTTGTTGGCTGGGGGTCATAAACAGGCCGAGTTTGCTGCGCCGCCAGAGGATGTCGGCGCTGCACTTGGCCCATTCCTGTTGGCGCAGGTAGTCGACCTCACGCACATAGAGGCCGGCGCCCAGGTGCTCACCCAGGTCGCTGAGATTGCTGACCCCAGCCAGCAGTTGCCAGGCGCGGCTGCCGTAGCTGTTGGCCCAGCGCTTGGCCAGGGTTTGTGGCAGCCAGCCAAACTGCTGACAGAGGCGCTCGCTGAGTTCACTGACGCTGCTCATCTGCTCGCCGCCGGGCAGTGGCGCAGTGGCGGTCCAGTTGGCGGTCATTTTGGGAAAATACGCTGAGAGTTGGCTCAAAGCCGACTCGGCCAGCTTGCGGTAGGTGGTCAGCTTGCCGCCGAATACCGACAGCAGCGGCGCTTCGCCAGGCAAACCGGACAGTGCCAAGGTGTAGTCGCGGGTCACGGCGGACGGATCGTTTGACTCGTCATCACAGAGCGGGCGTACGCCGGCGTAGGTGTGGAGTATGTCGGCGCGGGCCAGTGGCCGCTTGAAGTGGTTGTTGACCACGCTCAGCAGGTAGTCGATTTCACCCTCGGTGATTTTTACCTTGGCCGGATCCCCTTGGTACTCGTGGTCGGTGGTGCCGATCAGGGTGAAGCGCTCCAGGTACGGAATGGCGAAGACAATCCGGCCATCCTCGTTTTGCAAAATATAAGCTTCTTCACCGTCAAACAGCCGTGGCACCACGATGTGACTGCCCTGAATCAAGCGGATGCCGTAGGGCGATTGTTGCCCCAGGTCTTCCTTGATAAAACGCGCCACCCAAGGGCCGGCGGCATTCACCAGGGCACGGGCGCGGATCGAGTAGCGGCTGCCGTCGCTGCGCTCCAGATGCAGGTGCCACAGGCCTTTGCTGCGCCGGGCGCTGACGCAGCGAGTCTGGGTGTGCACATGGCCGCCGTGTTCGCGGATGGCCATGGCGTTCAGCACCACCAGACGGGCATCGTCGACCCAGCAATCGGAATATTCGAAACCACGCGTGATGCTGGCTTTGAGCGGGCTACCAGCGCCGAAGCGCAGGCCGCGCGAGCCGGGTAATTTTTCCCGCTTGCCCAGGTGGTCGTAGAGAAACAGCCCGGTGCGAATCATCCAGGCCGGACGCAGGTGCGGGCGATGCGGCAGGATAAAACGCAGCGGTTTGACAATGTGCGGAGCTTTGGCCAGCAGCACCTCGCGTTCGGCCAAGGCTTCACGGACCAGGCGAAATTCGTAATGTTCCAGGTAACGCAGGCCGCCGTGGATCAGCTTGCTGCTGGCCGATGAGGTGTGTTGCGCCAGGTCGTCTTTCTCGCAGAGAAACACCGACAGGCCGCGCCCGGCAGCATCGGCGCCAATCCCGACGCCATTGATGCCGCCGCCGA
>JAURXE010000560.1 GCA_030654635.1 Pseudomonas sp. | reverse complement strand
ATGGCCGCAGACCGGGCAGGCGAAGCGGGCAGAGAAGATCATCTCCTCGCCGACTTCATCGTCCATCGGCGCCACCAGTGCCAGGCCATCAGCTAGTTTGAGTGCGGTCTCGAAAGACTCGGCCAGGCGCTGCTGCAGATCGCCGCGGGACTTGAAACGGTCAACCACGGCATCAATGCTGTGCTTCTTCTGCTTGTCGAGTTTGGGCAGTTCGTCCAGTTCATGCAGCCTGCCGTTGATCCGTACGCGCACAAAACCTTGGGCGCGCAGCTCGTCGAATATCGCCAGATGTTCGCCTTTACGCTCGCGAATCACCGGGGCCAGCAGCATCAACTTACGGCCTTCCGGCAGCGCCAGTACCTGGTCAACCATTTGGCTGACGGTCTGGGCTTCCAGTGGCAGGTCGTGGTCGGGGCAGCGTGGAATGCCGACGCGGGCGTAGAGCAGGCGCAGGTAGTCGTAAATTTCGGTGATGGTACCGACGGTGGAGCGCGGGTTGTGCGAGGTGGATTTCTGCTCGATGGAAATCGCCGGCGACAGGCCTTCGATGGTGTCCACATCGGGTTTTTCCATCATCGACAAAAATTGCCGGGCATAGGCCGACAGCGACTCGACATAGCGGCGCTGTCCCTCGGCGTAGAGGGTGTCGAAAGCCAGGGATGACTTGCCCGAGCCAGACAAACCGGTGATTACGATCAGTTTGTCGCGCGGCAGCGTCAGGTCGATGTTCTTCAGGTTGTGGGTGCGCGCCCCACGAATCACTATCTTGTCCATGTGCGGCCTCGCTTGGCGGGCGTAAACCCGCGAGTATACGGCGCTCAAGTCGCTTGCGGCAAAAGCATCGGCGCTGTGCCGTGACGGGCGTGGCTGCTAGAATTGCCGCCGCCCGCGCATGCGCGCTTACGTCAATAGCAGTTATGAGGGCTTGTTCATGCACGATCTGCATAACGATCGCATGAGTTCGGGGGAGACACGTGCAGCCGCCGGGCTGGCGTTGGTTTTTGCCTTTCGGATGCTGGGCATGTTTATGGTACTGCCGGTGTTGGCAACCTACGGCATGGAGTTACGCGGTGCTACGCCGGCGCTGATTGGCTTGGCTATTGGCGCCTATGGCCTGACCCAGGCGGTGCTGCAAATCCCGTTCGGAATGCTCTCCGACCGGATTGGCCGGTTACCGGTGATTTATATTGGCCTGCTGATTTTTGCTGCCGGTGCCGTGTTAGCTGCGTCGGCCGATTCGATTTGGGGAGTGATCGCCGGGCGGGTGTTGCAAGGCGCCGGCGCCATCTCGGCGGCGGTGATGGCTTTGTTGTCGGACCTGACCCGCGAGCAGCATCGCACCAAGGCCATGGCCATGATCGGCATGAGCATCGGCTTGTCATTTGCGGTGGCGATGGTGGTGGGGCCGCTGCTGACTCGCGCCTATGGTTTGTCTGGCTTATTTGAAGCGACTGCGGTGATGGCCTTGTGTGGGGTGCTGATCGTCGCGCTGGTGGTGCCGCGTGCACAAGGGCAGTTACGCCATCGTGAATCGGCGGTGGCCAAGCAGGCGCTGGCAACCACCTTGCGCCATCCGGATTTGTTGCGCCTAGATCTGGGGATTTTCGTCTTGCATGCGGTGCTGATGGCCAGCTTTATTGCTTTGCCATTGGCGCTGGTGGAAAACGGTGGGCTGCCCAAAGAGCAACATTGGTGGGTGTATCTAACGGCGTTGCTGGTGGGCTTTTTCAGCATGATCCCGTTCATTATTTATGGCGAGAAACAGCGCCAGATGAAGCGCGTGCTGCTGGGTTCGGTCGCCGTACTGCTGTTGTGTGAGCTGTTTTTTTGGCTGTTTGGCAACAATTTGCGGGCCTTGGTGTTTGGCACCATAGTGTTTTTCACCGCTTTTAACCTGCTGGAAGCTTCGTTGCCCTCGCTGATCAGCAAAGTCGCCCCGGCCG
>JAURXE010000556.1 GCA_030654635.1 Pseudomonas sp. | reverse complement strand
TAAAGCTGCCGGCGCAGTCGAAAGGCTGTTCCGCTTCCAGGTAGCGGTTGATGCTGGCTTCGCTCAGCTGGCGAAGGTGCACGGTGAAAGGCACGCAATCGACCTGCCAGGCATTGGTGGCGCTATTGAGTAAGGCCAAGCCGGTTAAGAAAGTTACCGATGCGCCGCTGGCGGCTTGCAGCTGTGCTTTGGCGCGGGCAAAGTCGTGGGGCTTGCCGATGATTTGTCCGTTGAGTACTGTAACCTGATCTGAACCGATAATTAAGTGCTGGGTAAAATCGCCGGCCAGCGCCTGGGCTTTTTCTTGGGCGAGGCGGCGTACCAAGGCTTCGGCACTTTCATTTGGCTGGTGGGTTTCGTCGATGGCGGGCGCGCTCCAGCTAAAGGGCAGTTGCAGGCGGCTGAGTAATTCGCGGCGATAAGGGGAGCTGGAGGCGAGCACGAGCGGCGTCATGGGCTTCTTCTTGGAGTTCTTTTTGGGTAAGAATACGATTCTAACTGGCGGGCCTGCAGGCGCACAGCGAGCAATTTCCTTTGACACTGAATGGGTAGATCCCTAGAATGCTGCGCCTATGTTGAATGCACCGATTCCACCTCATGTTGATCCGCGCAAGCTGGCTGATCGTGGCGCTACCCTTGAAGGGGAAGTGTTGCTAGCGAGTTTGTTGCGACTCTGCGATCCGCTTGCGGATAACAGTGGTTCTGTTCGAGCGAAATTTTCTTTCGGTCGAGACGAGCAAAAAGCTGTGGTTATTCGCAGCCAGATCGACGTTGAAGTCAAGATGGTTTGTCAGCGTTGTCTGGAGCTGGTCGCTCTGCCGATCCATAGCGAATGTGAATACGCTGTGGTGAAGGAAGGTACGGCCATTGAGTTGCAGCCTAAGGGCTACGATGTCCTGGAAATGGGTGAGGAGCCGCTGGATCTGTTGGCGTTGGTTGAGGATGAGTTACTACTCGCCTTGCCTATTGTTCCGACCCATAACACTAATTTTTGCCAGCAGCCGGCCGGTCTCGATGAGCCTGAGTCGAGCGAGGACGAGGTAACGCGGTCCAACCCGTTCAGCGTGCTGGCACAGTTAAAGCGTGACCCAAACGTTTAGGAGTTAATAAGTTATGGCTGTTCAGCAGAACAAAAAATCCCGTTCCGCCCGTGACATGCGCCGTTCGCACGACGCCCTCACTGCTAGCACTTTGTCGGTTGAGAAAACCACTGGCGAAGTACACCTGCGCCACCACGTATCGCCAGAAGGCGTTTACCGTGGTCGTCAAGTGATCGACAAGGGCGCTGACGAGTAAATCTTGTCCGCTTCGATCATCGCAGTTGATGCAATGGGTGGGGACTTCGGTCCCCACTGTATTGTTCAGGCCAGCCTCGCCTGTTTGGCCGCTATACCCTCGCTTCATCTGGTCCTCGTCGGCCAATCTCCCGTCATTGAAGAATTAATCGCCCGCCATCCTGGTGTCGATCGCTCACGCCTGCAGATTGAGCACGCCAGTGAAATAATCGGCATGGCCGAGCGACCTGCGCAGGCGCTGCGCGGTAAACCTGATTCGTCGATGCGCGTGGCGCTGGAGTTGGTGCGCAGTGGTCGGGCGCAGGCCTGTGTCAGTGCCGGCAACACCGGTGCCTTGATGGCGCTGTCGCGCTACGTGCTGAAAACCTTGCCCGGCATTGATCGCCCGGCGATGGTCACGGCAATACCCACCGCGCGCGGCCCCTGTTACTTGCTTGATCTGGGCGCCAATGTCGATTGCAGCGCCGAGCACCTGTACCAGTTTGCGTTGATGGGGGTGGTGGCAGCTGAGGCCTCGGGCGTGACCAATCCGCGCGTGGCGTTGTTGAATGTCGGCACCGAAGAAATCAAGGGCAATCAGCAGGTCAAGCTGGCGGCGAGTTTGCTGCAGCAAGCCATTGGCTTGAACTATATCGGCTTTGTTGAGGGTGACGGTCTGTATCGTGGCGAGGCCGATGTGGTGGTCTGCGACGGTTTTGTCGGCAATATCTTGCTCAAGTCTAGTGAAGGTCTGGCGGCGATGATCGCTGCGCGTATTGAGGCGGTGTTTAGCCAGAGCCTGCTCTCGCGGCTAGTGGGTGCGTTGGCGTTACCCTTGCTGCGCCGGCTAAAAAGCGAGTTGGGTCCGGTGCAGCACAATGGCGCGAGTTTTCTGGGGTTGCAGGGGATTGTGGTCAAGAGCCATGGTTCGGCGTCCCCCGAGGCTTTTCAAACGGCCATTCGGCGTGCCTTGACTGAGGTGCAAGAGAATCTGCCGCAGCGTTTGCATGGGCGTCTTGAGCATTTATTGCTGTAACCCAGTCGTAAGCTGATGACGGCAGGATGTGACTGGGGTGTTTGGCTTTGCATCCAACTCAACAGTTTCTGGCGCAGCACTCGCTGTGGTGCATTTGTCGCTGAACCTGCTTGGCGCTGACAGAAGGCGCACAGCAATTATTTCGACGCTTAGATCATTAGAGAGCAGTTTAAATGTCTGCAACCCTCGCATTCGTTTTCCCCGGTCAAGGTTCGCAGTCGCTCGGCATGCTTGCCGAGCATGGCGCACAACAACCACTGATTATCGATACCTTTGCTGAAGCATCGCAGGCTTTAGGCTATGACCTCTGGGCGTTAACCCAGCAAGGCCCAGAAGAGTTGCTTAATCAAACCGATAAAACTCAGCCGGCGATTCTCGCAGCCTCCATCGCGCTGTGGCGTTTCTGGTTGGCTGAGGGCGGCATGCGCCCAGCTTTTGTCGCCGGCCACAGCCTGGGTGAATACTCGGCGTTGGTTGCTGCGGGTAGCTTGGGATTTGCCGATGCGCTCAAGTTGGTCGAGCGTCGTGGTCAGTTAATGCAGCAAGCCGTGCCCGCCGGGCAGGGTGCCATGGCGGCGATTCTCGGCTTGGACGATGCGCAGGTAGTGGCTGCGTGCGCCGAGGCCGCCCAGGGTGAGGTTGTTAGCGCAGTAAACTTCAATGCGCCGGGGCAAGTGGTTATTGCCGGCAGCGTCGCCGCCGTTGAACGGGCGATTGCGGCCTGTAAGGCTCATGGGGCGAAACGCGCCATGCCGCTGCCGGTGAGTGTGCCGTCGCATTGCGATTTGATGCGCCCGGCGGCTGAGCGCTTTGCTCAGGCGATTAGCGACGTCACTTGGCAGGCGCCAGAGATTGCTCTGGTGCAAAACGTCAGTGCCGCCGTGGTGGCCGATTTGGATACGCTCAAACGTGACCTGCTGGCGCAGCTTTACAATCCTGTGCGTTGGGTTGAATCAATGCTTTGTTTGGCTGAGCGCGGTGTCACTGATCTGGTCGAGTGTGGGCCGGGTCGGGTGCTGAGTGGCTTGAATAAGCGCTGTGTCAAAGGCGTGAATAATCACAACTTGGATACTCCAGAGGCTTTTGCGGCGACTCGCGCGGCGCTGGCCTGAATATCGCAGCCTGAACTTAAGGAGAAATAATTATGAATCTGCAAGGTAAAGTTGCTCTGGTAACCGGCGCTAGCCGGGGTATTGGTCAGGCCATTGCGCTCGAATTGGGGCGTCAGGGGGCAGTTGTCATTGGCACCGCAACCACCTCGGGTGGTGCAGAACGTATCGCTGAAACACTCAAGGCGGCGGGTGTCGAAGGTGCGGGCTTGGTGCTGGATGTAAGTAACGGTGAGTCGGTGACAACGACGCTGGAACACATTCAGCAACACCTTGGTCAGCCGCTGATCTTGGTCAATAACGCCGGTATCACCCGCGACAACCTGATGCTGCGGATGAAGGATGATGAGTGGTTTGATGTCATCAACACCAACCTCAACAGCGCGTATCGTTTGTCCAAGGCCGTGTTGCGCGGCATGACCAAAGCGCGCTGGGGGCGGATTGTTAACATCAGCTCAGTCGTCGGCGCCATGGGCAATGCCGGGCAATCGAACTACGCAGCGTCCAAGGCCGGCCTTGAAGGTTTTAGTCGGGCCTTAGCGCGTGAAATAGGTTCGCGTGCCATCACCGTTAACTCGGTGGCGCCTGGCTTTATTGATACCGACATGACCCGCGAATTGCCTGATGCGCAGCGCGAAGCTTTGCTCGCACAGATCCCTTTGGGGCGTCTGGGGCAGGCTGAAGAGATCGCCAAAGTAGTAGCTTTTCTGGTTTCTGATGGCGCAGCCTATGTCACAGGCGCTACTATTCCGGTGAATGGCGGCATGTACATGAGTTGAATGTGACGACATCCTGCGAGGTGTTGTCATAGGGGTTGTGTAACATTGGGTATAAAGCACTAGCTGGTTTATAAGCAGATCGTTGTGGTGTCGTTGAGTGGGTGACTGCATACAGCTTGAAATGCAGAAAACCCTTTCGCTACACTTAGCCGCAGACCAGTTGTCCAGATTTTTCAATAGGAGTGAAAGCAAGGTATGAGCACCATCGAAGAGCGCGTCAAGAAAATCGTAGCCGAGCAACTTGGCGTCAAAGAAGATGAAGTAACCAACAGTGCTTCCTTCGTTGAAGACCTGGGTGCCGACTCCCTTGACACCGTTGAGCTGGTAATGGCTCTGGAAGAGGAATTCGAGACCGAAATCCCAGACGACAAAGCTGAAAAGATCACCACCGTTCAGGAAGCAATCGATTACGTTACCGCTAACGCGTAACACTCTGTAATCGTCGATTTCTGACTTGGAAAAACCGCACTGCCTTAACCGGCGTGCGGTTTTTCTTTAAGTGCAGTTCGGTCAGGCAAATCGAACAACAATAAGGAGCTTGCTGTGTCGCGTAGACGTGTAGTGGTTACTGGAATGGGCATGTTGTCGCCGCTGGG
>JAURXE010000548.1 GCA_030654635.1 Pseudomonas sp. | reverse complement strand
AGACCATCGAGGCTTACGTCAAGGCCGGCGTCAGCTACGTGATCATCGGCACCAAGGCGGTCAAGGATCCACAGTTTGTGACCGACGCCTGCAAAGCGTTTCCGGGCAAGGTGATTGTTGGCCTGGATGCCAAAGACGGTTTCGTCGCCACCGACGGCTGGGCCGAAATCAGCACGGTGCAGGTGGTTGATCTGGCCAAGCGCTTCGAAGCGGACGGTGTGTCGGCCATCGTTTATACCGACATCGCCAAAGACGGCATGATGCAGGGCTGCAATGTGAGCTTCACCGCCGCCCTGGCCGCCGCCACCAAAATTCCGGTGATTGCCTCCGGCGGCATCCATAACCTCGGTGATATTCGTGCGCTGCTGGCGGCCAATGCGCCGGGCATCATCGGCGCCATCACTGGCCGGGCGATCTACGAAGGCACCCTGGATGTGGCCGAGGCGCAGGCGTTCTGCGACAGCTACAAGGGTTAAACGTAGGGTGGACAACCGCGAAGCGTTGTCCACCGAGTATCGAGTAATGGTGGGCAAGCCAAGCGTTGCCCACCCTACGGAGCACCGTATGGCTTTAGCTAAACGCATCATTCCCTGCCTCGACGTCGACAACGGTCGCGTGGTCAAGGGCGTCAAGTTCGAGAACATTCGCGATGCCGGTGATCCGGTGGAAATCGCCCGTCTGTATGACGAGCAGGGCGCCGACGAGATTACCTTTCTCGACATCACCGCCAGCGTCGACGGCCGTGACACCACTTTGCATACAGTGGAGCGGATGGCCAGTCAGGTATTTATCCCGCTGACCGTGGGTGGCGGCGTACGCTGCGTGCAAGACATCCGCAACCTGCTGAATGCCGGCGCCGACAAGGTTTCGATCAACACCGCGGCGGTGTTTAACCCCGAGTTCGTCGGCGAAGCGGCCTCGCGTTTTGGCTCGCAGTGCATAGTGGTGGCCATCGATGCCAAGAAGGTCTCCAAGCCCGGTGAGACGCCGCGCTGGGAAATTTTCACCCACGGCGGGCGCAAACCCACCGGGTTGGACGCGGTGCTCTGGGCGAAGAAAATGGAAGACTTGGGTGCCGGCGAAATTCTGCTCACCAGCATGGATCAGGACGGCGTCAAAAGCGGCTACGACCTGGGTGTAACCCGGGCCATCAGCGAAGCTCTGGGGATTCCGGTGATCGCCTCGGGCGGCGTCGGCAATCTGGAGCACTTGGCCGCCGGCATTCTGGAAGGCAAGGCCTCGGCCGTGCTGGCCGCCAGCATCTTTCACTTCGGTGAATACACGGTGCCCGAAGCCAAGGCCTATCTGGCCAGCCGCGGTATTGTGGTGCGCTAGTAGGTATGGCTGCGGGGGAGTCGACAACAACGGGATTCAAGCTCCGCTAGACTTGCCTGGTAGTGTTTTTGTGGCTCAAGGCCGGGGTTGTTTTGACTCGGCATGGGCCATTGCTGATTCTCTCCCGTGGAGTTCCTATGTCGGTTTATCGCTTGTTGCTAGCCCTTTTAGTGGTCTGCGGGTCGAGCCTGGTTCGCGCCGAGTCGCTGGTGCTGCTTACCGAAAACCTGGCGCCGTTCAATATGTCGGCCAATGGCGGTAACTATGCAAAGGATGCCGGGGTTAGCGGCATTAGCTCGGACACCCTGCGTGCAGTCTGCGAGCGCGCCAAGGTTGAATGCCAGCAAATCCTGCGTTTTCCCTGGGATCGGGTCTATCAGCAGACCCTCAGTGATGCGGGCTATGGCTTGTTCTCGGTAGCGCGCACGGCGGAGCGTGAGTCGCTGTTCAAATGGGTCGGGCCGATTGCGACCAATGATTGGGTGCTGATGGCCAAAGCCGACAGCGCAATCAGCTTGAGCAACCTGCAGGACGCGGCGCAATACCGCATCGGCGGCTACCAGGGCGATGCGATAAGTCAGTACTTGATTGACCGTGGGCTGACGGTGCAAACCTCGCTGCGCGACAACGAAAACGTCCAGAAACTGGCCAAAGGACAAATCGATCTGTGGGCCACGGCCGATCCGACTGGGCATTATTTGGCCAAGCAGGCCGGGGTTGCGGACTTCAAGGTGGTGCAGCGCTTTCACACGGCCGAGCTTTATCTGGCCTTGAACAAAAATGCCTCTGACGCCTTGGTCCAGCAATTACAGGCCGCCTTGGATAGCCTGCGGGCCGATGGTCAATTAACCGCCATTGCTGCCCGCTACCAGTAACCTTGCGGCGGTTTGTCAGCGTCTGGCCACACCTTTTATTTATGCACTGAGAGCTTTTATGTTTAATCCTTTGTTGTTCGCATTAGCTTGCACTGCCGCTCTGTTGCTTGGCGGCACTGCCCGTGCCGAGGCTGACACCAGCTATGAAGCCGTGCTGCTGACCGAGAACTTCCCGCCCTACAACATGGCAGTCAACGGCAAGAACTTTGCCCGCGACGAAAATATCAACGGGATTGCCGTCGATCTGGTGCGTGAGATGTTCAAGCGCGCTGAGATTAAGTACCAGCTGAGCTTGCGCTTCCCTTGGGATCGAATTTACAAGATGGCGCTGGAAAAGCCGGGTTACGGTGTATTCGTGACCGCGCGGCTGCCTGAGCGCGAGAGCGACTTCAAATGGGTCGGCCCGCTCGGTCCGGATGACTGGGTGTTGTTGGCCAAGGCGGACAGTTCGATCAGTCTCAACAGCCTGGACGATGCCCGGCAGTACAAAGTCGGTGCCTATCAAGGCGATGCGATTGCCGAGCACTTAACCCAGCAAGGCTTGCAGCCGCTGACTGCCCTGCGCGATCAGGAAAACGCCAAGAAGCTGCAGCGTGGCGATATCGACCTGTGGGCCACCGGCGATCCGGCCGGTTTGTATCTGGCCCGGCAAGAGGGCGTCAGCGGCTTGAAAAGCGTGCTGCGCTTTAATACCGCCCAGCTTTATCTGGCGTTGAATAAAGAAACCCCGGATGCCGTGGTGCAAAAGCTGCAGGCTGCCCTTGAGCAAATGCGCGCCGATGGCTTTGCCGCCGAGGTACTCAAGCGCTATCTGTAAGTCGTAACTGGCCGGGCTGCTTTGCGGTTCGCTGCGGCAGCCGCCGATCAGTCCGCATCTGACTAGTGGGTCGCATTTATTCGAGCGCTGCTGGGTTCTGGTAGCGCGGTGGAGTATGCTCGGGCGCTGTACGGCTAATCCCCCTCCTCCAATAAAAAGAGAACCGCTATGTTTAAACAGCTATTGCTTGGGCTGGTTGGCAGCTGCTTACTGCTGGCCAACAGTGCTTTTGCCGCAGTGGACGAGAACTACAGTGTCGTTCTGCTGACCGAGAATTACCCGCCGTACAACATGGCGATCAATGGCAAAAACTTTGCCCCGGACGAAAATATCGATGGCATCGCCGCCGACATCGTCCGCGAGATGTTCAAGCGTGCCGGGGTCAAGTACGTGCTGAGCCTGCGCTTCCCCTGGGATCGCATTTACAATCTGGCGCTGGAGAAACCGGGCTACGGGGTGTTCTCCACCAGCCGCTTGCCGGCGCGTGAGGAGCTGTTTAAGTGGGTCGGCCCGATTGGTCCGGATGACTGGGTGATGCTGGCCAAAGGCGACAGCAAGATCAGCCTGAGCAAGCTGGAAGAGGCCAAGCAGTACAAAGTTGGCGCTTACAAAGGCGATGCCGTCGCCGAATACTTGGCCGAGCAAACCCTGGAGCCGCTGCTTTCGCTGCGTGACCAAGAGAACGCCAAGAAGCTGCAGGACGGTAAGATTGATTTGTGGGCCACTGGCGACCCGGCCGGCCGTTACTTGGCCAAGCAGGAAGGGGTTTCCGGGTTGAAGACGGTGTTGCGCTTTCATAGCGGCGATTTGTATCTGGCGTTGAACCGCGAGACGCCTGACGAGATCGTGCAGAAGCTACAGACTGCCCTCGACAAGATGCGCGCCGAAGGCTTTGTCGACGATATTCTTAACAGCTATCAGTAGGCTGTTTGCACATAAAAAAACCGGAATGTTCCGGGTTTTTTTATGTGCGGTCGCTTAAGCAAAACCTAGTCGCCGCGGGTCACGCTCAGGCCTTTGAGCAGGCTCAGGGCCTGGCTGAGCTGGAAGTCATCGTCTTGTGGGCGCGGCAGTGGCGCCGGGCCTTTGCCTTTGCCGTTCGAGGGTTTGTCGGCGCCGCCATTACCATTGCCGAGGTGACCGGCGAGGTCGGCTTCCTTGAAATTTTCGCTGTCTTGTTCGCTGGTGATCTTGGCGCGGCGCACCACGATGTCCGGCACTATGCCCTGGGCCTGAATCGAGCGACCGTTGGGGGTGTAGTAGAGCGCGGTGGTGAGTTTCAAGCCGCGCTCATTGTTCAGCGGCAGCACGGTTTGCACCGAGCCTTTACCGAAACTCTCGGTGCCCATCAGTACCGCGCGCTTGTGGTCTTGCAGGGCGCCGGCGACGATTTCCGAGGCCGAGGCGCTGCCACCGTTAATCAGCACCACCAGAGGTACGCCGTTGCTGGCATCTTCCGGGTCGGCGGAGAAGCGCAGTTCGGAGTTGGCGATGCGGCCCTTGGTGTAGACGATCAAGCCCTTGGTGAGGAAGTGATCGCTGACCTCAACGGCGGCTTGCAGTACGCCGCCTGGATTGTTGCGCAAGTCCAGAATGATGCCGCGCAGCTTCTTGCCGTCGTTTTGCTTTTTCAGCGATGCCAAGGCCTTGCCGACTTCTTCGCCACTGTTGACCTGAAATTGCGAGATGCGCAGGTAGCCATAATGCTCGTCGAGCAACTGACTCTTCACGCTCTTGACCTTGATGACCGCACGCTCCAGTTCGACATCAAAGGGCGGCGCACCTTCACGAACGATGGTCAGAACAATTTTGCTGCCGATCTTGCCGCGCATTTTGTCGACCGACTCGCTCATGTTCAGCCCCTTGGTCGGCTGGCCATCGATCTTGATGATCAGGTCGCCGGGCTGAATTCCGGCTTTTGAGGCGGGGGTGTCGTCAATTGGCGAGATGACTTTCAGGAAGCCTTCTTCCTGGCCGACTTCTATCCCTAAGCCACCAAATTCGCCACTGGTGCTTTGCTGCAACTCGGCAAACTCAGCCGGGTCGAGGTAGGCCGAGTGCGGATCGAGGTTGCTGAGCATGCCCTTGATGGCGTTTTCCAGCAGGGTCTTGTCATCTACCGGCTCAACATAGGCGGCTTTGATGCGGTCCATGATCTCGGCAAAAGTGCGCAACTCCTCCAGTGGCAATGGTGCGTTGGCATCACTGCTCAGGGCTGGTGCGGGAATTTTCTCCGCCACCTTGCCGCTGGCCTGCAGTGCGGGAGCGGCGATCAGCAGAGCAATCGCTAAGGCCAGGGCGGTTGGGCGGGCAAAATGCAACATGACAACATAACTCCTAGAAAGAGGTGCCTATCCTTGGGCGCGGCACCATTGTACCGGGTTGCTGGGGCGGCCTTGCTGGCGAATGGCGAAATACAGTGCCGGAGACTCTTGGCCGCCACTGCTGCCGACTGTGCCTATGGCTTCACCGGCTTTAACGATGTCGCCGGCGTCTTTCAATAAACTTTGATTGTGACCGTAGAGGCTCAGGTAGCCATTGCCATGGTCGAGAATGACCAACAGTCCGGCGCCGCGCAACCAGTCGGCGAACACCACGCGGCCACCGTGCACGGCGCGCACCTGACTGCCCAGCGCTGCGCTGATCAGCACACCGTCCCATTTGGTCCGCGCATCGTCGCCGCGAGCTGTGCCGAAGCCCGCCAGCAGCCGGCCATTGACCGGCCACGGCAGTTTGCCCTTGGCGTTGCTAAAAGCCCCGCCGTAGCTGGCGCCATTGCTCGACACCAAGGCGCCGGCAGCGGGTTTTTTCGCGGTTGCCGGTTTGCCGGTGGCCGGCAGGCTGGCCAGCCGGGCTTGTTCGGCGGCTTCTGCGGCAGCGGCGGCGGCCGCCACTTTGCGCGCCGCCTCGGCTTCGCGGGCTTGGCGGGCCAGGGTTTCTTCGATGGTTTTTAGCACGTTGCCCAGCGCCACTTGTTCTTGCTCGCGGGCTTTAAGCTTTTGGCTGCGATTACGGGCCTCGGTATTCAGCTTGGCCAGCACCAGTTGGCGCTCTTTGCGCGCTTGGGCCAGGAGTTCGCGGCGGCCATCAAGGGCGCTCTTTTGTTCTGCCAGCTGGGTTTGTTGGTTAACTATGTCCTGCTCGACATTGGCCAGCTGGCGCAGGGTTTCATTGAAGGTGGCCAGTTGTTCGAGGCGCGCCTTACTCAAGTAATCGTAGTAGGTCAGGGTGCGGGAGAATTTTTCCGGATTTTGCTGGTTGAGCAGCAGCTTGACGTACTCCTGATGTCCGCTCTGGTAAGCGGCGCGGGCTTGAATGCCGATCAGGCGTTGCTGCTCAAGGCGTGATTCTTGGAGTTTCTTTTTCTGCTGATTGAGTTGCTTGATCTGCTCGTCGCTTTTATTTAGCTCGTTTTGCAGGCCCTTGACCTGATTTTCCAGCTGGCCCATCTCGCTTTCGGTTTTTTTCAGCTCTTGCTGAACACCGGATTTGTCCTTTTGCAGCTGATCGAGCAGCTTTTTCAGCTCGACCACGTCTTTTTGCGCGCTATCCAGTTGTTGCTGGGCATCGCTACGGGAATCGGCCATGGCGGGGCTGAGCAGGCAAGCAAGTAAAACTATGACGAGAGAGCGGAGCATGGGCGGGATGAAACCGGCAGAGGAAGAGGGCTTAGTATGCCCGGCCCGCAGTGCAAAAAAAACGCCCGCAAGCATCGGCTGGCGGGCGTTTTAGCTAATCGGTCGGATAAATCTGCAGCTGTTGTGGGCTGCACGACTTTAATCCGGCGGTTAGAGCAGTTCGATGATCGACTTGCCGGTCATTTCCACCGGTTGTGGCAGGCCCAGCAATTTGAGCATGGTCGGTGCTACGTCGGCCAATACGCCGCCATCGCGCAAGCTGATCGGGCGTTTGCCGACGTAGATAAAAGGCACGGGCTCGCAGGTGTGGGCGGTGTGGGCCTGACCGCTGATGGCGTCTTCCATTTGTTCGACGTTGCCGTGATCGGCGGTGATCAGGGCTTCGCCGCCGACCTTGGCCAGGGCGGTGACTAGGCGGCCGACGCAGGTGTCCAGGCATTCCACCGCCTTGACGGCCGCAGAAAACACCCCGGTATGGCCGACCATGTCGCCGTTGGCGTAGTTGACGATAATCACGTCATAGCGCTGCTGTTCAATGGCTTCGACCAGCTTGTCGGTGACCAGTGGAGCATTCATCTCCGGCTGCAGGTCATAGGTGGCGACGTTCGGCGAAGGAATCAGGATGCGTTCCTCACCGGGGAACGGTTCTTCACGCCCGCCGGAGAAGAAGAAGGTGACGTGGGCGTATTTCTCGGTCTCGGCGATGCGCAGCTGGGTCTTGCCGTTTTTCGCCAAGTAATCGCCGAGCACGTTGTCCAGCGAGCCGGGGGCGAAGGCGCTGGGGGCTTTGATGCTGGCGGCGTACTGGGTGAGCATCACGAAGCGGGTCTGTGGCGTGCGGGCGCTGGGGAACTCGCTGAAGTCCGGCTCGACAAAGGCACGGGTCAGCTCGCGGGCGCGGTCGGCGCGAAAGTTCATAAACACCACGGCGTCACCGTCTTCGACCCGCACCGGTGCGCCGATACTGGTGGCTTTGACGAATTCGTCGTTTTCACCGCGGGCGTAGGCGGCTTCCAGCCCTGCGGTCGCGCTGGCGGCGCTGAACTCGGCCTGTCCCTCGACTATCAGGTTGTAGGCCTGGGCGACGCGGTCCCAGCGGTTGTCACGGTCCATCGCAAAATA
>JAURXE010000543.1 GCA_030654635.1 Pseudomonas sp. | reverse complement strand
CTACGAGGCGCGGGAGTCGTTTTTAAATACGTCTTTTCTGGCCTTGCCGCAAGCCGCCGAATGGCGCACCGAATTGATTCAGCTGGCCCGCGCACTGGATTAAGTTATGTCCCAGTGACTCGTTATGGCGAACGGAGGCTGAACTGCCGCTGATGGGCTTGGCGTAGGGTGGGCTTTAGCCCACCAATATAGCGCTGTTCAGGGGCGGTGGGCTGAAGCCCACCCTACGGAATAGATCTTGGCTGTAACTGGTATAGAGCTGGATATTGTTGTTGGCTTAAAAAGCTAACTTATAACCAATGAATACCAACATGGTGGCCAGGCAGGGGCGCAGTATCTGGTCGGGCACGCGTCCGGATAGATGACTGCCGATATAGATGCCGGGCAGCGAGCCGATCAATAAGTAACCCAACAAGTGCCAGTCCATATTGCCCATGCTGGCATGGCCCAAACCTGCCACCAGAGTCAGGGGCACGGCGTGCGCAATTTCGGTGCCGACCAAGCGTTTAGTCACCAGAAAGGGGTACAGAAGAAACAG
Source organism: Pseudomonas sp. (assembly GCA_030654635.1). GTDB lineage: Bacteria > Pseudomonadota > Gammaproteobacteria > Pseudomonadales > Pseudomonadaceae > Aquipseudomonas. The sequence goes on along the minus strand of JAURXE010000543.1, from coordinate 2,544 downwards.
TGCCACTGTGCCCAAGGCGCCTGCGCCAATGGAGGTGAGAGTCACCATGGTGCCGAGCATTATACCGGTCAGCACCGTTAGCACTGTCAGACTCGGGCCGCTCAGGTGGTAATGGTCACCAGAATGTTTATGGGCAAAGGCCAGCAACTGTTGTTTAAATAAAATTGCCATCGCAGTTAGTAATAAGACAAAGCCCAAGGCCTGTTTGATGACGGCATTCATGGCTTGGGTGTCGGTGTTTAAATTGTGCAATATCCACAAAGTCAGCGCCGCGGCCGGCACACTGCCAAGGGTTAGCCAGCCGGTAATGGTCCAATCAATGTTCTTGTTCTTTTGATGAACAAAGATACCGCCGGACTTGGTAATGGCCGCATAAAGCAAGTCGGTGCCGACTGCCGTGGCCGGGTTAATGCCGAACCATAATAGAATCGGCGTCATTAATGAGCCGCCACCAACGCCGGTCATGCCGACAATAAAGCCAACCACTAAGCCCGCAATGACAAAACCAAGTACACCGACTTCCATTATTACTTTCCTGCCCGTAAAGGCATGGCTTGAATGAGTTAGCGGCCGGCATCATAGCAATTTTATTTATAAGCTTTTATACGAATCTGTTTGCTGCTTATAACTGCTTTTTCTTTGTTGGGGGCGAAGTTGCTGCGGTCTGGCGGCTTGGGTGGGCGGCGGGGATGTTGTGGTGCAGGCGCTCACGGGCCTGCACCGGGACTCGCTGGAAGCGAGTCCCGGTGGGGTGTTAGTCCAGCATATCGGCGAAACGCTGATCCTTCTTAAACACCAGCGGTTGGCTGAAACCCGGCACGCTGATCTGCTCGCTGCCCATCTCGATGCCCTGGTCGTCGATCAGGTCGTGGCCGAAGTTGTAGATGATCTCCAGTTGGCCCTTGAGCGCTTGCTGGTCGTAGGCCTGGGCGGCGGCGCGGGTTTGCTCGCGCAGGGCGAGGTAGGCGGCGAAGCGCTCGGGCCCGTAACGCTTGCGCAGCATCCGCTCGACCACCTGCGGCGCCAGGATCACACCGCTGGCGTTGTTGCCGCCAAAGCCCTTGGAGTTGATAAAGCAGACTTCCAGCGGCTGTTCGGCGCGGGACACATCCACCTTTGCGATGCGCAGATGTTGTTGGTGCACATCCTCGGCAATGGCGTCTATGGTTTTGATGCCGGGGATCAGCTGGTACTTGAAGCTGCCTAAGGCTGAGATCAACTGGTCGGCGCTGGCGCTGGCCAGGGAGTGGCCGACGTAGGCTTTAACGGCGGTTACCGGCCAGTCGGCAATGCCGAAATTGGCGGCGACGCGGTCGAGCAGCTCCGACTCGGTCACCCGGTTGGCTGGGGTGCTGGAGCCGTGGGCATGCACGAAGCTGTGCAGGCGCACTCCATCTTCGCCAACCAGTTGCATGGCGCTGGCCACGGCCTTGGCCATGCACAGGTAATTGCCAGGGCCGGGCGCGGAGATGGATTTCTTGAAGCCGTCGGCATTGATAAATACATCCGGCACGGCGCCATGAATATCGGCGCCCATCTCCAGCGCCAGTTCGTCGTCCATCAGCACCACAAACTGGCTGGATTCGGCCAGGGTGAAGCCGCAATTCTGCCCGAACGGGCGGCTGGCGCGACGGAAATCTACCTCGCTCTGGGCCGCCCGCTCATCGCCTTCGATCTGACGCAGCCCGGCTTCCGTGGCCAGAGCGCCCATGGCACCGTAACCGTCGATGCACTCTTGGTTGATCGGCGCTTCGCTGCTGCCGACTATGGCCACTCGGGCGCGGCCGCTAGTGATCATGTCAGTGGCTTTTTGCAGGTTGTACAGAAAGCTCGCACAGGCACCGGTGATGCTGCCGGTGCTGCCGACGCTGCCCAGCACGTAGGCGTTGATAAAGTCCGCCGGCATGCTGTTCAGGCCCAAGGCCAGCTGCTTGGCGGTGACCCGGCCGCCTTTCAGGCGGGCCTGCATCAGGCCGCCGAAGCCGTTTTCATCCAGCTGGCTCATGATGCTGCTGGCATACACGGCGATCTCGTCCGGCGCCACTTGGGCGATGATTTTCTGCCACGGCAGACCGATCGAGCGCAGCGCATCGGTGGCGGCGACCACGGTCATTTGCAGGCCGCGCGGGTGGAAGTGCGAGCGATACAGTTCGCTGGGCTCGAAGCCGCTGGGTAGCTGGCCGGCGGATTTCACCGGCAGCTCGCGGTAGCTGTCGACCTTGATGTCGCAGCCGTCATACAGGGTGACCTGCACGTCGTTGTCGTTCAGCGCCTCCACCGTCCAGTCGCTGGGCAGCGGCTCGGGCAGTTGTTTGCGCAGGGTAATAAAGCTCAGCGGCTTGCCGGCCGGGCCGGTGACCGTGAGGTTTTTCTGCCAGGGCGCGGCGTCCACATCCAGATGGCTTTTCTCGATACGGCGCACCAGGGTCGAGGCCAGAATCTGCGGGCCGTAGTCGGCCTCGATCGCGCTCAGGCTCAGGGCAGAGCCTTCGTGGCTGTGGTACTGGCCGTCGACCACCTTGATCAGTTTCATCAGCACGGCCA
>JAURXE010000540.1 GCA_030654635.1 Pseudomonas sp. | reverse complement strand
GGATAGCCGATCAGCGCTATGCCACTGAAGAAGGCGGCCTGGCGCTGCTGCTTCTTGCCGTAGATCAGGTAGCCGACACCTATTGAACCAAACAGCAGGCCGCTGAGCAGGGTCGCAGTGCTGTCCATGGGCGGCCTTATTGCTGCTGGCTTTCGAGGTTTTGCAGGCGTTGCTCGTTGAGCGCGTTGGCTTGCTCGATTTGCTGTTTGAGTTGTTGCGTTTGCCGTTGCAGTTGCGCGGCCTGCTTGGCTTCCAGGCTGGCCACTGCGGCGGTTTCGCCCAGGCCGCAAGCGCTGAGGCTGGCGAAGGTTAATAAGCAGATGGCGAGACGCAAGCTGTGCATGGCAGGTTCCAGAACTAGGGTGATGGAATGGCTAGTGTAGGGCGGCCTCGACGCCGCCTGCCCGGCAATTTTGCGACCGTGCGCCGAACTGTGACTAAGCGCCGATTAACGGTGCAGGGTTATTAGTGATGCCTACATCCGCCAGATCAACAAGGTTGAGGCGCGCCAGTCATGCAGCTCGATCTGCTCGGTGGGCGCGACGCCGGGGATGGCGAAGCTGTTGCTGATCAGCAGGGCGTTCGGCTGCATCTCGGTGCGGGCCTTGAGCCAGAGTTTGGCCATCGGCGCCGGCGACAAAAAGCAGTAGACCACCTCATATCCGGCCAGCGGCTGCTGCCACAGATTGCGGTAGCGGATCTGGCAATTGGGCTGTAGCAAGCAACGTAGCCAGGCCAGAACGAACACCAGCGGCGCGGTCTCGACCCCGAAAAACTGCGCCTGGGGGTAGCGCCGCGACAGCTGACAGAGGCTGCCGGCCAGGCCGCTGCCCAGGTCGATATAGCGAAACTCGGCCGGCAAAGGACGCAGCAGTTTGTCCAGCTCGGCAATAGTCTGTTGCCCGGTCAGGTACAGCGGCACCCGCTCGCGCAAGCTGTTCCAGTTCAGCAGCAAGAGCAGCACGAAGGCGCCGAGCAAGGCGCTGGGCGGCAGCTGTTGGCCGTTGAGTAGCAACAGCGCCGGTACAAACAACAAATTGATCGGCAGCCACCAGCTCGGCAACCCAAGCCTGCGGCCCAATAGCGCCGCCAACAGCCCTTGCAGTAAACCTGCGGCGATTGGATGGGGGCGATACGCCCAGAAGGCATGGGCGGCGATGACCAAGAGCAACACCAGCAAGCCAGCCCCCAGCTGCGCCAAGAGTGCGCGCAGGGCCGGGTGGTGCAGGAGGGACGGGTTGGAGTGCGCGGTCATCGGAGTGTCCGGGGTTGATCCGCGCACTTTAGCATCCGCTGCTAGCCGTAGCGCTTCTTGGCTTCAATGGCCAGGCCGCTGCCGATGCTGCCGAACACGTTGCCTTCCACATGGCGGGCATTGGGCAGCAGGGCGGCGATCTGCTGGCGCAGGGCCGGGATGCCGCTGGAGCCGCCGGTGAAGAACACCGTGTCGACTTGCGCGACGCCAATGCCGGCCTTGTTCAGCAGTTGCGCAACGCTGTCCCGTACCCGCTCCAGCAAGCCGTCGATGGCGCTATTCAAGTCGGCGCGGGTCAGGGTCACGGCCAGCTCGGCTTCGATCCGCTGCAGTGACAGGTGATGCTGTTCGACGCTGCTGAGGGCGATCTTGCTGTCTTCCATCTGCATGGCCAGCCAATGCCCGGCGCGCAGTTCGATCAGTTTCAGCAGGCGATCGACGCCGGTGGTGTCGAGGCAGTCGTAGCGCATGCTTTTCAGCGCCAGCTGGGATTTTTGCGCGTATACGGCGTTGATGGTGTGCCAGGTGGCCAGATTCAAATGGGTGCTGGTCGGCATCGGCGCCGCGCTTTTCATCCGGCTGCCGTAGCCGAACAGCGGCATCACCGCGTGCAGGCTCAGTTGTTTGTCGAAGTCGGTACCGCCGATATGTACGCCGCCGGTGGCCAGGATGTCGCTGTGGCGCTCGGCGTGCATATGCCGCTCGGGCGCCAGACGAATCAGGGAAAAGTCCGAGGTGCCACCGCCGATATCGACGATCAGCACCAGCTCTTCGCCGGTGATGGTGCTTTCGTAGTCGAAGGCCGCGGCGATCG
>JAURXE010000536.1 GCA_030654635.1 Pseudomonas sp. | reverse complement strand
GTGGTGGGTGGCGCTGTGGGTGATGCCCAGGAAGCCTAGGGCTTCGCCGCGCAGGGTGTCCATCAGCAGGCGGGCGGTGACGAACGAGTAGTTCGGCTCACGCTCAACCAGGGTCCGGGCGGTCATCACCAGGGCGGTGTTGACATCGCTCTGGGCCACGCCGTCGTAGAGGTTCTTCAGGGTTTCGCTCTGGATCAGCTCGCCGTCAACTTCCTCAAGGCCTTCGCAGGCTTCGGTGATGATGGTGTGCATGCGGCCCAGGTCCAGCGGCGTGAGGCTGCCGTCGGCTTGGGTGACGCGGATGCTTGGGTGCGCCTGGGCGGGCTGCTTGCCACGGGTGGCGCGCTCTTTGGAGCGGGCGTCGCGGTAGATCACGTAGTCGCGGGCAACTTTTTGCTCGCCGGCGCGCATCAAGGCCAGTTCAACCTGGTCCTGGATTTCTTCGATATGGATGGTGCCGCCGGACGGCATGCGGCGCTTGAAAGTGGCGCTGACTTGTTCGGTCAAACGCTCAACGGTTTCATGAATGCGCGACGAGGCAGCAGCAGTGCCGCCCTCTACAGCGAGAAACGCTTTGGTGATGGCGACGGTGATTTTGTCATCGGTATAGGGCACTACGCTGCCGTTACGTTTGATCACACGCAGTAGACCAGGCGCGGTGGCGGCCAGGTCTTGCAAGCTATCGTTGGCTTGGTTTGGGCTGGCCATGGGCGTCTCGCGGGAGGTGTCGGTATGCATTAATGGGTTCTCCGTGTTCTGTATTTATCGAGTTAGACACTTGGGGGTACTTGGTGTGCTGCAATTCAGGTCACGCATTACACAACGCCATAGGCCCAGCGCAATGCTGGGCTTTGGTAGTTGCCAAAAGGTCAGAAAAGGGCACGACTCAAGCACTTCCCTGGCTCTGAAGTCACAGGTTTCGACGCTAAGCGTCAAAACCACAATATTTAGTGGTGGTTACTGTTGGCGCTACACCGAATAAAGGCCGTAGTCACGCATATTTACAGTCTGGTTTTGAATTCACCGCAGCTGCGGTGGAGGGTGCTTTATAAAGAGCGGTGAGGCGCACCTGGGTGGCCGCTGAAAGCTCGCTGGGGAGTCTTTCAGTTGTGTCGTGTAACTTGCGAAAACCCAACATGTAGGTGTTTGTCGCGCTGGGGATACAAGATAGAGCGGTAAGGGCATCATTGCAAGGCAACTGTTCGGCGCTGCCTGTGGATAAACCTGTGGGTTAACCTTGGGTAACTTGGGCTAACCCGCATGGTCGCTGGGGTTGCTGTTTTTCAACCATTCGTCGCCGCTGGCGAGGTTTTTTAACGGCGCTTTGCAGATGCTGAAGACTTCTCATGCCAACACTATATGTTGTGTTTTAGTTGCGCCTTGGCATGCACTGTGCAGAACGCCGCGCGTTGCTACAATGCGCGCCGTTTCGGCAGTCGCTGTAATAGGGTTAGGGGAGTCGTGTGGAGCAGCAGTTCGGGCAAATACTCATAGTCGAAGATGATCAGCGCCTTGCCGAGTTGACTCGCGAATACCTGGCCAGTAATGGCTTGGCGGTCGCCATCGAATCGGATGGGGGCAAAGCGGCGGCGCGCATTCTACGCGAACAGCCGGCGTTAGTGATCCTTGATTTGATGCTGCCGGGCGAAGACGGCCTGTCGATTTGCCGCACCTTGCGCAGCCAGCAGTATGGCGGCGCGATCTTGATGCTCACCGCGCTGGCCGATGACATGGACCAGGTGTTGGGGCTGGAGCTGGGCGCCGACGACTACGTGTGTAAACCGGTGCGCCCGCGCTTGCTGCTGGCGCGCGTGCATGCCTTGCTGCGCCGGCACCCGGTCAGTGCCCAGGCCGAGACTGCGGCGCCTGAGACGTTGCACTTTGGGCCGCTGCACATCGACCAGGCCCGTCGTGAGGCTAGCTTGCATGGGGTGAGCATTGAGCTGACCAGCGCCGAGTTTGATTTGCTCTGGCTGCTGGCGGCCAACAGCGGGCGGATTCTCTCCCGGGAAGAGATTTTTACCGAGCTGCGCGGGGTCGGCTACGACGGCCTGGACCGCTCCATTGATGTGCGCATCTCGCGGATTCGGCCGAAAATCGGCGACGACCCCGAGCATCCCAAGGTGATTAAAACCGTGCGCGGCAAAGGTTATCTGTTTGTCGCCCAGGCGGCGCAGGCGCTGTGAATTCGATCTTCCTGCGCATCTATGGCGGCATGCTGGCGGCTTTGGTGTTGGTGGCGCTGCTGGGGGTTGCGGCCTTGCACCTGGTCAATCAGGTGCGCGGTGACGAGTACCGCGAGCGGCTGGCCCAGGGCACCTTCCGGCTGATGGCCGACAACCTCAAACCGCAGAATGAATCGGCGCGGCGCAGCAGTCTGAGCCAGCTGCAAAGCTTGCTGGGGATTCCCCTGCAGCTGCAGGGCCTAGCCGAGCAGCCGCTGGACCAAGCGGCGCGCAGCCGGCTGCTGGCCGGGCAGGTGTTGGTGCGCCAGAGCGGCGCCCATGCGGCGAAGATTTACAGCCTGGTCAGCGCCGCGCCGGAGTTGGTGCTGATCGGTGAGGTGCGCCAGGTCAGCGAGCAACTGGCGCGCGCTACCGTGTATCTGCTCAGCGATGAACTGCTGCGTTACCCGGTGGCCGAGCAGCCGCAGCGGCTGGCCGAGCTGAAACGCAGCAAGCAGTTTGGCTTCCCGCTGCAGCTGCTCGCTATCGATCAGACCCCGCTGGATGAAGACCAGCGCCGACGGGTCGAGGAGGGCGATACGGTGATGGCGCTGGGGCAGGACGGCGATGCGGTGCATATCTTCGCCGGCTTGCTGCAAAGCCCCTGGGTGCTGGAAATTGGCCCGCTGTCGCTGATGAACCCGGCGCCGCCACAGTTGCTGGTGCTGATCGGTCTGCTCGGCTTGAGCCTGATCGGCCTGATCGTCTATTTGCTGGTGCGTCAGTTGGAACGCCGTTTGCGCGGTTTGGAAGGCGCCGCCACGCGGATTGCCGCGGGCAGCCTGAGTGCCCGCGCCCCGGCGGGCGGCGCCGACTCGGTCGGGCGGCTGGCGACGGCGTTCAATAATATGGCCATGCAATTGCAACAACTGTTAACCATCCAACGCGAGATGGTCCGCGCCGTGTCCCACGAGTTGCGCACCCCGGTGGCGCGTTTGCGTTTTGGCCTGGAGATGCTCGGTGATGCGCAAAGCGCGCAAGCGCGGCGCAAATACCAAGACGGCATGGACAACGACATTCAAGAACTCGACCGCCTGGTGGACGAGATGCTCACCTATGCTCGGCTGGAGCAAGGCGCGCCGCCGCTGCAGTTTCAGCTGGTCGATCTGGATGCTTTACTCGATCAGGTAGTGACCGAGCAGGCCCTGCTGCGTCCCGGCGTGCAACTGGAATGCGGCACGCCGCCGGGGGCGCAGCCTGCGCTGGTGGAGGGCGAGTTGCGCTACCTGCACCGGGCGCTGCAAAATCTGGTGACCAACGCCATGCGCCATGCCGAGGGGCGGGTGCGGATCAGCTATCAGTTGGGCCCCGAACATTGCCGGCTGGAGGTCGAGGATGACGGCCCAGGCGTGCCCGAGGCCGAGTGGGAGCGGCTGTTCACCCCGTTTTTGCGCCTGGACGACAGCCGCACCCGCGC
>JAURXE010000521.1 GCA_030654635.1 Pseudomonas sp. | reverse complement strand
CTGCTGCTGTGGAAACATCCCGGCTGGTGGCGCGAGCTGCGCGCTCATCCACAACGCTTGCTGGTGCTGACGGCCAGCGGCCTGCTGAGTGCCAGCAACTGGCTGCTGTATGTCTGGGCGGTGAATAACAATCAGATGCTCGCCGCCAGCCTCGGCTACTACATCAACCCGCTGGTCAATGTGCTGCTGGGCATGCTGCTGCTCGGCGAGCGCTTGCGCCGCCTGCAATGGCTGGCGGTGGGCCTGGCTGCGTGCGGAGTCTTGCAGCAACTGTGGCTGCTGGGCAGCTTGCCCTGGTTGTCGCTGGCGCTAGCGTTAACCTTTGGTTTTTATGGCGTGATCCGCAAAAAAGCCCCGGTCGCCGCCCTGCCCGGCCTGGTGGTGGAAACCTGGTTGCTGCTGCCGTTGGCGCTGCTGTGGTTGCTGCTGAACCCCCAAGCGGTCAGCGCCCAGGCGGCGTTTTGGACCGACAGCACGGCGCTCTGGCTGCTCGCCGCCGGGCCTATCACCCTATTGCCGCTGCTGTGCTTTAACGCCGCCGCCCGCCATCTGCCCTACACCACCCTGGGCTTTTTGCAGTATTTGGCGCCAACCCTGGTGCTGCTGCAGGCGGTATGGCTGTTTGATGAGCATCTAGATGCCAACAAGCTGCTGGCCTTCGGTTTTATTTGGGCGGGTTTGCTGGTCTATAGCATTGATGCCTGGATCAGCCTGCGCCGGCGTGGCTGAGTAAAAACCTACGCCCCCAGTGTGAGGCGGCGCGGGGCGGCATAGGACGGACTCAGGAGCGCAGCGAACAGTCCGTCGGTCGTTAACCGTTGAGCAGTGCCGTGCTGTCTGCAGCGAGTACAGCCTACAAATATCCAGCACCATGTCGGACCTGCGTTAAACCTCGGTGCGCAGGCTTAGCTCGACCATCAGGTCATCGGCTAGCGCCTCCAGCTTCTCTTGCAACACTTCAAGCTTCAGGGTCAGGGGCACGGCCAGCAGCGCCTCGCAGTGAAACAGCGGCTCGCTGCTCATCGGCGCCGGGCGCACCTCGGTCTGCAGGCTTTCCAGGTTGACCCCGTGCTCGCTAAGCAGGCGGGTAATGTCGCGCACTATGCCCGGCCGGTCGTTGCCGACCAGCTCCAGCAGAATCGGTTTCCAGGTGCAGGACGGATCTATTCCGCTTTGCGCCAACAACACCCGAATTCCTTGCGCGCTCAGGGCCTGCAGCGCCTCGACCAACTCGTCGTAGGCCTCGGCCGGCACCGCCACCTTGAGGATCCCGGCGAACTGCCCAGCCATCCGCGACATGCGGCTCTCCAGCCAGTTACCGCCATGGGCAGCGATGCACTGCGCGACTTTTTCCACCAACCCCGGTTGGTCGGGGGCTATTACCGTCAAGACCAGATGATCCACTGTCGTCTCCTTAATGCCGCTTGTATTTGTAAAACAAGCCTAGTGCCTAGCCGCTCAATTGCCTGGCAGCGCCAACCAATAGCTGTAATACAGCTCATCGCGAACATAACCCAAGCGCTCATACAGCGCCTGCCCGGCCAGGTTGGTTTTCGCCGTCTCCAGCTGTAAACCACAGGCGCCACTGGCCTGCGCATGTTCACGGGCAGTATTCATCAGTGCCTCAGCAACCCCCTGGCGACGAGCGCTGGGCGCCACATACAGGTCGCTGAGCAACCAGGATGACTGCAGCGCCAAGGACGCCTGCAGCGGATACAGCTGCACAAAGCCCTGAGCGGCGCCCTGCGGATCACGGGCAATAAACAATTGCGCATCACCCTTGCTCAACCGGGTCTGCAAAAAGTCGCGTATTTCCGCAACCGGCCGGGGCACTTGGTAAAACTCCAGATAGCCGGCAAACAGCGGCAGTAACGCGTCAAGATCCTTTGGAGTGGCTGCAGTAACCGACATAAGCGCCTCGAAATAAGTAATTCAAACCAGTATAGCCAGCAGTTTGGGGTGACCGCAGCATCGCTGTTAGTCGCGAAGCGACTGTGACCCGCTGATTTTTTCAGCCGCATCATGTAGTATCCGCCGCCTCTACTACATGGCCGCCCGGCCCCGGTTTAGAACCTATTCAAGGTCGTCGCTCACGCCGTAACTGCGCCGCCTGCAACAGAGCTTAAATAGGTTCTTAGAGTTGATTTCGACAGAGAGAGGCAAGCAATGACTCAGCGCGTTCAAGTCGGTGGCCTGCAGGTCGCCAAAGTCCTGTTCGACTTCGTGAACAACGAAGCGATTCCCGGTACCGGCATTGCAGTCGAGCAGTTCTGGGCAGGTGCCGAAGAGGTCATAAATGACCTGGCGCCGAAAAACCGCGCCCTGCTGGCCAAGCGTGACGCCATCCAGGCGCAGATCGACGGCTGGCACCAAGCCCGCGCAGGTGTTGCCCATGACGCCGCCGCTTACAAAGCCTTCCTGCAAGAAATCGGCTATTTGCTGCCGGAGCCGGCAGATTTCAGCATCACGACTGAAAACGTCGACGAAGAAATCGCCCGCCTGGCCGGCCCACAGCTGGTAGTACCGGTGATGAACGCGCGCTTCGCCTTGAACGCCTCGAACGCCCGCTGGGGCTCGCTGTACGATGCCCTGTACGGCACCGATGTGATCAGCGAAGCAGACGGCGCCGAAAAAGGTAAAGGCTACAACAAGGTCCGCGGCGACAAAGTAATCGCCTACGCTCGCGCCTTCCTCGACCAAGCCGCGCCATTGGCCGCAGGCTCCCACGTCGACTCCACCGCCTACCGCATCGAAGCCGGCAAGCTGGTGATCAGCCTTAAAGGCGGCAGCAACAGCGGCCTGCAAGACGACGCTCAGTTGATCGGCTTCCAGGGCGAAGCTGCCGCGCCGACCGCCATTTTGCTCAAGCACCACGGCCTGCACTTTGAAATCCAGATCGACGCCACCACCCCAGTCGGCCAGACCGACGCCGCCGGGGTTAAAGACGTGCTGATGGAAGCCGCCCTGACCACCATCATGGACTGCGAAGACTCGGTCGCCGCCGTTGATGCTGACGACAAGGTGGTGATCTACAAAAACTGGCTCGGCCTGATGAAGGGCGATCTGGCGGAAGAAGTCGCCAAAGGCGGCAGCACCTTCACCCGCACCATGAACCCGGACCGCGTTTACAACGCAGTCAACGGTGGCAGCCTGACCCTGCACGGCCGCTCGCTGCTGTTCGTGCGCAACGTCGGTCACCTGATGACCATCGACGCCATCGTCGACAAAGACGGCTTCGAAGTGCCGGAAGGCATCATGGACGGCCTGCTTACCAGCCTGATCGCCCTGCATGACCTGAAAGGCAACAGCACCCGCAAAAACAGCCGCACCGGCTCGATGTATATCGTTAAGCCAAAGATGCACGGCCCGGAAGAAGCGGCGTTCACCAACGAGCTGTTCGGCCGCATCGAAGACGTGCTGGGCATGCAACGCAACACCCTCAAAGTCGGCATCATGGACGAAGAGCGGCGCACCACCGTCAACCTCAAAGCCTGCATCCAGGCTGCCAGCGAGCGCGTGGTGTTTATCAACACCGGCTTCCTCGACCGCACCGGTGACGAGCTGCACACCTCCATGGAAGCCGGCGCCATGGTCCGCAAAGGCGCCATGAAAACCGAGAAGTGGATCGGCGCTTACGAGAACTGGAACGTCGATATCGGCCTGGCTTGCGGCCTGCAAGGTCGCGCCCAGATCGGTAAAGGCATGTGGGCTATGCCCGACCTGATGGCCGCCATGGTCGAGCAGAAAGTTGCCCACCCACTGGCCGGTGCCAACACTGCCTGGGTGCCGTCGCCGACTGCCGCCGCCCTGCACGCCATGCACTACCACCAGGTTGACGTGTTCGCCCGTCAGGCCGAACTGGCCAAGCGTCCACGCGCATCGGTGGATGACATTCTGACCATCCCGCTGGCGCCGAATACCGACTGGACTGCCGCCGAAGTGCAGAACGAGTTGGACAACAACGCCCAGGGCATCCTCGGCTACGTGGTGCGCTGGATCGACCACGGCGTTGGCTGCTCGAAAGTGCCGGACATCAACGACATTGGCCTGATGGAAGACCGCGCCACCCTGCGCATCTCCAGCCAACACATCGCCAACTGGTTGCGTCACGGCGTAGTCAGCCTTGAGCAAGTGATGGAAACCCTCAAGCGCATGGCGCCGGTGGTGGATCGGCAGAACGCAGGCGACGCCCAGTACCGCCCATTGGCGCCAAACTTCGACAGCAACATCGCCTTCCAGGCCGCTGTTGAGTTGGTCGTCGAAGGCACCAAGCAGCCGAACGGCTACACCGAGCCGGTGCTGCACCGTCGCCGCCGCGAATTCAAAGCGGCCAACGGCCTGTAATTTGTAGCGCAACGAAAAAACCGCCCTCCGGGGCGGTTTTTTTATGCCAATTAAAGCTGAAATTACTCGGTTAAGGCTGAACGCAACCCAGTCGCTCCACCGAAACCTCGCACGGTAGGTAGTTCTGCATAATCCGCTGGTAGCTGCCGTCGGCAAACATGCTCTGCAAGGCCAGATCAAAGCGGGAGACAAAGTCTTCACTGAGTGATGTTTTACTCAGTGCGAACCCCGCAGCATCACCTGAAACTATCAATCCATTGCGGGTAATTACTTCGGACAAGCCCAGTTGTTCCAGCTCCATCAGCCCGGTGATTTCATCGGCAATCAAACCATCCAGCCGACCGGCTTCAATCATCCGCCAGGCGGCCCGGCGATGATTGATTAACACCACGTGCGCAGCGAAATCCGGCTGCTGCATCAAGGTCTGATACGCCTCACTGTAGGTCACGCCAATTTGTGCACCCAAACGAAAGTCACTGCCGATCAAATCACTGAGTTGATTGATCGGGCGTTTGTTCGCGGCGGTTTTACCCACAAAAAGCACATTGGGCGAGCGATTAACCGGCAGAGAAAAATAAGCAAACGCTTCGCGTTCTTTATTCCTCAAGGCACCTGGCAAAATATCCAGTCTGCCCTTCTGTAAACTGAGCAGGCCTCTGGCCCAAGGCATTTCAACAAATTGCGCCGTGCAATTTATGCGCAACAGCGCTTCACGGACCAGATCGATGGTGATCCCGCTCATATCACCATCAGCAGTGCGCAGGTTGTAGGGCGGATCGTCATTCCAACGCACGGTTTTTACGCACTCACTGGCCTGCACAACAAACGAGCAGTCCAGCAAAAAGAACAGCCCCATCAGCCTGCGGGCCAATTGCATCGCCACCCCTGATCCCATACCTGCACCTCGGTTCTGCCGGTCGTCGATCGCGCACTGTAAATCGTGCTTTTATAATCCGTGCAGCTGAAGCTTATATCGAATGATTGACCGTGTAGCGTGCGAACCAATCGACTTATCTGCACGCTATAGACTTACGTCCAATGGGCCGGTGCGACTGTTCGGCCGATGATGGCGCGTTAATACGATTGGAAGTGCGTGATGAGCCAAGCGGATGGTTTTGCCCAAACAGGCAAGGTGGCGGTGCAGCAGAATATCCATGGACTGATGGAGTTTTTGCGCAAATACCCACCCTTCAATCAGATGGAGAACGCCCATCTGGCCTTTCTGCTGGAGAACTGCCAGCTGCGCTTTTATGCCGCCGGCGAGAGCATTATCAAACCTGCAGACGGGCCGATTGAGCACTTCTACATCGTCAAACAAGGCCGGGTACACGGCGAGCGGCCCCACAGCGGCCAAGACACCAGCCAGACCACCTTTGAAATCAGTGCCGGCGAGTGTTTCCCGCTGGCCGCGCTGATCGGCGAGCGGGCCACCCGCACCGAGCACCTGGCAGCCCAAGACACCTTCTGCCTGCTGCTGAATAAACCGGCCTTTATCAAACTGTTCAGCCTGTCCAATCCGCTGCGCGACTTTGCCTTGCGCGGGGTCAGCAGCCTGCTCGACCAGGTCAATCAGCAGATCCAGTTGCGCGCTGCCGAAACCCTCGGCGCCCAGTACTCGCTGGAGGCTCGCCTGGGCGAGCTGTCGATGCAGCAACCGGTCAGCTGCCGGCCGCACACACCGCTGCGCGAGGCGGTGAAGCAGATGCACGAGCAGCAAGTCGGCAGCATGGTGATAGTCGATGCGGCCCTCAAACCCCTGGGGATCTTTACCCTGCGCGACTTGCGCCGGGTGGTGGCCGACGGCTGCAGCGATATGAATCAACCAATCAGCCAGCTAATGACCCAGCAACCCTTCCACTTGTCGCCCCAGGCCAGCGCCTTCGACGCGGCGATGGCGATGACCGAACGGCATATTGCCCACGTCTGCCTGGTGGAGGACGGGCGCCTGTGCGGGGTGATTTCCGAGCGCGACTTGTTCTCCCTGCAACGCGTCGATTTGGTCCACCTGGCCCGCAGCATCCGCCATGCCGGCAAGCTGGACACCCTGGTGGCGCTGCGCAGCGACATTCGCCAACTGGTCGATCATATGCTCGCCCACGGCGCCTCCTCGACCCAGATCACCCAGATCATCACCCAGCTCAACGACCACTGCGTGTGTCGGGTGATTGAGTTGAGCATCGAAGCCCTCGGCGACCCCGGCGTGGCGTTCAGCTGGCTGTGCTTTGGCAGCGAAGGCCGCCGCGAACAAACCCTGTACACCGATCAGGACAACGGCATCCTGTTCGACGCCGCCGATGCCGCCCAGGCCGCGGCCATTCGCGGGCGCTTGCTGCCCCTCGCCGAGCACATCAACCAGGCCCTGGACAGCTGCGGCTTCAGCCTGTGCAAAGGCCAGATCATGGCCAGTAACCCGACGCTGTGCCTGTCGCGCAAGGAATGGACGCGACGTTTTAACGGCTTTGTGCGCGAGGCGACGCCAGAGAACCTGCTGGCTTCGAGTATTTTCTTCGATCTACGGGTGGTCTGGGGCGCGGAAGAGGGCTGCGCGCAACTGCAGCAAGAACTGCTCGACCTGGTGGCCGACAACCCGTTGTTCCAGCGTATGCTGGCTGAAAATGCCTTGCGGCAAAAACCGCCGGTAGGTCGTTTGCGCGACTTTGTGGTGGCGCGCAAGGGTCTGGAAAAAGACACCCTCGACCTCAAGGTGCAAGGCCTCACGCCTTTTGTCGACGGCGCCCGCCTGCTGGCCCTGGCCCACGGCATCGCCGCCAGCAACACCCTGGAGCGCCTGCGCCTGCTGGCCGAGCAAGGCGTGATCGACCGCCAAGACAGCGCCGCCTATGTCGAGGGCTATCACTTTATCCAGCAAACCCGCCTGCAACTGCACCAGCAGCAAGCGCGCAGCGGCTTGCCGTTCTCCAACCGCCTCGACCCCGACAGCCTCAATCAACTGGACCGGCGCATCCTGCGCGAATCCTTCCGCCAAGCCCAACGTCTGCAAAGCAGCCTGGCGCTGCGTTACCAGCTATGAGCCTGCTCAACTGGCTCAAGCCCTGCCGCGCGCAGCTGCCCGCCGACCAGTTGCGTCGCCGCGAGCAGCTGCGCAGCGCCGCACCGCTCAGCGACGGGCCACTCAACGAGCAACGCCTGGTGGTGCTGGACTTGGAAACCAGCGGCCTGAACACCAACAAAGACCTGGTGCTGTCGATCGGCGCCGTGGTCATCGAGCACGGCGCCATCGACCTGGGCCAGCAATTTGAATGCACCTTGCAACGCGCCGCCCAGCCGCATAATCAGAGCGTACTGATTCACGGCCTCGGCCCCAGCGCCATCGCCGCCGGTTGCGACCCGGCCGAAGGCTTGCTGGCCTGCATGGAGTTTATCGGCGCCAGCCCGGTGCTGGGCTTTCACGCCCCCTTCGATCAACGCATGCTCAGCCGCGCGCTGAAAACCAGCCTCAACTACTCGTTGCAACATCCCTTTATCGACCTGGCAGACCTGGCGCCGCTGCTCTACCCCGACGCCGGCATCCACAAGGGCGGGTTGGATGACTGGCTCAAACACTGCGGCTTGCAGATCGCCGAACGCCACAACGCCGGCGCCGACGCCCTGGTTACCGCCGAACTGGCGCTGATGCTATTTAGCCGCGCGCGCCGGCAGGACCTAAACAGCCTGCTGGCGATTGAACAACGCCTGACCACCGAACGCCGCCGTCAGCAAGCGCATCGGCTGTAAGTGCGACTCCAGCTTGCCGAGAAGCAAAATTACAGCAAGGATAGGCGCCTGATTACCGCTCTCAGCCAAGGAGTCCAGATGCCGAGCATGACGCTGTTTTATTCCCCCACCTCGCCCTTCGTACGCAAGGTCATGGTGCTGTTGCACGAGACCGACCAGCTGGCCAAGGTTGCACTACAAGAAGTGCAACTCAGCCCGATCAGCCCCAGCCCCGAGGTCAACGCCGCCAATCCGGCCGGTAAGATTCCCGCCTTGCGCCTGACCGATGGCAGCCTGCTGTTCGACAGCCGGGTGATACTCGAATACCTCGACCTGCAGCACAGTGGTCAGCCCTTGTTAGCCGCCAGCGGCAGCCCACGCTGGAACGGCCTGACCCTCTGCGCCCTGGCCGATGCGCTGCTGGATGCCGCCGTACTGATCCGCTACGAAAGCTTTTTGCGCCCGGCAGATAAACGTTGGGACAGCTGGCTCGCCGGCCAGCAAGACAAAATCGAACGGGCCCTGGCATATTTTGAACAAGTCGCCAGCGGCAGTTTAAGCGAGCACTTTGACCTGGCCGCCATCAGCCTGGCCTGCGCCCTGGGCTATGTGGATTTGCGTCAACCCGAACTGGCCTGGCGTCAGCGCTACCCGCAACTGGCCGCCTGGTATGCTGTAGTCAGCCAACGCCCATCACTGCTGGCCACTGCGCCGCCGCTGTAATGGCAAGCGAGCAAGTACCCAGAGCTGCGCCTGTCACCTACCCTGAAGACGATGCGATTATCGAAACATGCCGGTAACTACAGATCGAATTTTGGACCCGCACTTTATGAACCCAATGGAACAGCCAGAGGGCGAACTGCTAGCCACTTTGCAAGACAGTGTCAGCCACAAGGTCGGGCGCTGCATCCTCAGGCTGCAGCAGTACGAGCAGCTGATGAAACGTCTGCTGGCCGCCCACGACCGTCCCCATCTGCGCAACCCAAGCGACGCTCTCAGAGCAACCCCGCCAACCCGCGGAATCGCCAGGCTAGCCAGCAACAACCGCAACCATCCGCAGACCAACCTGGAAGCTAACATTGCTGCCCAACACGGCTCTGCCCAGCCTTCTTTGAAGCTGTACAGGGGCAGTGAACTAAGCGAAGACGACTACCAAAAAGCCAAGCAAGACCTGGCGGCCTTGGTGGCGCGACGCGATCATCTGGTGCATCACTTTATGCAGCAGTTTGACCTGTTCAGCGAAACCGGCTGCCAGGCGGCAGAGCTCTATCTGGATGAGACCTACCAACAAATTGATCAGCATGATCGCGCGCTGCGTGCCTGGACCAAAGGCATGGAGCATGGCCCCGAGCACGCCCATGCCTTTATGCAGTCCACCACCTGGCGGGATGTTCTGCTCTATGGCCTGGTCCCCGGCCAACCGGTGGACTGGCCCTGCACCACCATAGTTCAGCAACTGAGCCGCGCCGAAAGTGCCTGCCATGAAGCCGGCTGGACCAGCCTGACCACCGCCATAGGTTTTATTCACCTGGACTGGCCCGAGCTAAACCCGAAAAAGTACGGCTGCAGCAGCTGGCGCCACGTCATCCATCAATCCGGGTTGTTTGAAATCCAAAAGCGCAAACCCGCCGACAGCGAACGCATCCAGGTCTGGTATCGCAGCAAGCCGGTGCTTAGCTGAGCGCTGCGGGGCCGATCAACCCCGCCGCCCTTGGGCCTTGCGCCAGTCTTGGAATTGCTCGGCCGACGCGGCCCTGGACGGCGAAAACAGCCGGGCAATCTGCGCCGCCAGCAGCGCGCCAATCCGGGCATCGTCGCGCAGGCCGACATGCCCACTCATGACCGATACCAGAGGCGGTACAAGCCCAACGCTGGCAACAAGGCCAACTGACCCAGCGCCACGCACAGCTGCAAAAATGACTGCACTGCCGGGTTCTGCCCGGCGCCACTGACACCGGTCAGCGCCTCCCAGAAAGCGGCCGGCACAATCAGCAACGCCAGCTCACTGAGCAACTGCCCGGACCACAGCAGCTGCTTGATCAGATCCGCTTGCTGGCTAAACAACAGCCCCGCCAACACCACCACCGCCAGTACCAAGGCCAGCAGATAGCAGGCCAAACCACGCATCAGCATTAACATCGCAATCTCCAAAAAAGTTTGTAGGGTGGACTCCTGAGCGCAGCGAAGAGGCCACCAGCCCATGCTCGGCGCCGGCTCTCGCCTAGCGCCGAGCCGCGACCTAGGCGGCGTCGCTTACCTCAGGTTTGCCAACCCCATACCAGTCGAGTTTGCGGGTCAGCAGCATCACCCCGGCCAGCAGGCCAAACACCAGCAGCGAGCCCATCAACAGGGCGTAATCTTCGGCGCGCAGCAGGCCATACAACATGGCGTAGAGGGCCGCCAAGGCGGCGCCGAAACCCAGACCGCGCAGCGCGCTTTTGAGTACGGCGGCCAGGTACACCCCCAGCAAGGACACGCAGGCCACCGCAGCTATGGCGTAGGCGGTGGCGAACGGTAGGTGCTCGGACAGTGACAGCAGCAACAGGTAGAACAGCGCCAGCGCCAGGCCGACCAGACCGTATTGCACCGGATGTACGGCTAAACGCTTGAGCACTTCGAACAGGAAGAAGCCGGCAAAGGTCAGGGCGATAAACAGCAGGGCATATTTAATCGCCCGGTCGGTCTTCAGGTATTGGTCGACCGGATCGACAAAGCTCACCCCAAATTCGCGGCTGTTATAGGCATCGCAATTGTCGTTGTAGGCGCAGTCATCCAGCACTTCAGCAAAATTGGTGGCAAAGAAACTGGTCTGCCAGTCGGCCAGAAAACCCGTGTCGGTGACATCCCGCTTGACCGGCAAAAACTCGCCGACAAAACTTGGGTGTGGCCACTTAGAACTCAGCTGCACCTTGGTTTCGCGGCCCACCGGCGTCACCCACAGTTGCCCAGTGCCTTGCAGCTTGAGGTTAAAGGCAAACTCCAGACGCTGGCCGTTAACCCCATCGACATTGGGCAGCGGCGCATGCACGCCATTGGTCAGCAGGCGATCGGCGCTGCCGGCGGCAAACGGCAGATCAGTGCCATTGAGACGCAATTTGAGGTCGTTCTCGATGCCGCGAATATCGCTGATGCCAACGCTCAGAAAGGCCGGCTCGAAACGGTAATCGGCATAACTCTCGGTGATGCCGTACTGCGCCGGCAGCTGGAAGTGGCCGCTGATCTGGTTATCGCTGTGATACAGCCGCGCCTGGTAGATGCCGCGCTTGCGCTCTTCGGTAACCACATTGCCGTTGAGCTGAAACTGCTCAGGCAAAAAATACAGGCGGCTGCGAACTTCGCTTTCTTCCAGGTAGCGCACCCCGGTTTTTTCGTGGGTTTTCCATTCCCGTACTGTCTTGCGGTAAGGCACCACCAAAAACGGCCCGGTTAGGTGCTGTTCGCCGCTGGAGCTGCGGGCAATGTCGGCCAGCACGCTGTCACGCAGCGCCTGTCGGTCGCTGACCATGCCACCGATCATCAACAGTGGAATCATCAGCAGCGCCATCAGCAGCGCAATCACGCCGAGCTTGATCGCTAAATTGCGGTTCATTGGTAGTTCTCCCCGTGGTTAGCCAATTGGCCGATGGGGAGAGTCTGGGCAGCTGAGATGGTGTTGTTGTGGAGCGAATGTGCAGACTCTGTGGCGACTCGGTGAAGACTGGCCTGCCTGGCTCCAGCAACTCGCCACGCCAAGGCTTAGCCGCCAGCGCCCCGAGTGGCGCCCAGCGGCTCTTAAGTGCGGCGGTTACTCGCCGCGGATGTACTGTTCCAAATGGTTAATCAGGCCTTCTTGCTCGGCGACTACGTCTTTGACCAGGTCGCGAATCGACAACAGGCCGACCAGTTTGCCGTCTTCCAGCACCGGCAAGTGGCGCAGGTTTTTCTCGATCATCAGCTGCATGCAAAAGCGCGTGCGATCTTTCGGGGTGACGGTCAGCAGATTTCGCGTCATCACCGAGCCAACGGTGGTCACGTCGGGGGCCAGCTGCTTGCGCGCCACCCGGCGCACGTAGTCGCGCTCAGTGACAATGCCGGCCACCTGACCGTTTTCTATCACCATCAAGGCGCTGATGTCGGTGTCGGTCATCAGGGTGATCGCCTCCAGCACCGTGGTTTCTGGATTGACGCTGATAATGCTGACGTGGGTTTTGGCCTTGAGGATTTCGGCAACAGCTTTCATGCAACAACTCCCTAGTTTTCTATTTTTTATAGCAGAAGTTTATGACTAGCACGATTTCGGCCAACACCGGCCCATCCATCGGCCGGGGCAAAACACGGCAATTCGCGCCTTCAGCGTGGCAACAATGCCTGAATCTTTAGCCGCCATTAGCCTGGCAAACGACGGCCGCCACGCCAGCCACGACAGCCGCCCAGCAGCCGACTGATCAACGGCATCAGGCCAGCGGCAAGCGCAAACGCACCTCGACGCCACCCGGCACATTGGCCACGCTCAGGCTGCCTCCGTGCAGGCTGGCGACCTCTTGGACAAAGTTAAGCCCAAGCCCGGTACTCTTGCGCCCTGTTTTGGGGCGTGGCAACGAATAAAAACGCTCCGTGAGCCGTGGCAGTGCATAGTCGGCAATCGCCTCGGCCTGGTTAAACAAACACAGCTCCAACTGCTGACCTTGCACCTGCGCAGACCAGCGCAGCAGGCCGCCCGCGGGGGTGAAGTCGAGGGCGTTGTCGAGCAGATTGGCCAGCGCCTGCTGCAACAGAAAACGCTCGCCGAGCGGCTGCAGATCTGTTTCGAGCAGATTTTCGACCCGTAACTGGGCACTTTCGAGGCGCGCCGCTTGCGCCTGCAGCAACTCATCGACCAACGCCCGCAGCGGCACCGCCACCCGTTCCTCCAGCCCCTGACGCTGCTCAACCAGGGCCAGGTGCAACAGTCGCTCAATCAGCTGCTGCAGGCGCGCGCTTTCACTTTGGATATTGCCGACGAAGCGCTGGCGTTGCTCGGCCGGCATCTCGCCTTCGAGCAGTTCGGCGGCGCCACGGATGGCCGCCAGCGGACTTTTCAGCTCGTGGGTCAGGGTGTGTACATAGCGCTCGACGTAGGCCTTGCCCTCCAGCTCGTTGCGCATATATTCGAGGGCGGCGGCCAACTGGCCCAGCTCACCGCCACGCAACTGCGGCGCCGGGCGCCGCTCACCGGCGGCCACCGCCTGGGCAAAACCGGTCAGCCTGCGCAGCGAACCGCTCAGCCACCAGGACAACAAGCCGCCAACCAGTAAACCGAGGCCGATCA
>JAURXE010000494.1 GCA_030654635.1 Pseudomonas sp. | reverse complement strand
TGATCGTCGCCATGACCCTGGTTGAGGCCGAAGACGCGGTACGCGACATGCTCGCCGGCAATGCCTTCGGTGAAGCCGGCTCGCGCGTTGTGATCGAAGAGTTCCTCGACGGCGAAGAAGCCAGCTTTATCGTCATGGTCGACGGCAAGAACGTCTTGCCGATGGCCACCAGCCAGGACCACAAGCGCGTCGGCAACGGTGACAGCGGCCCGAACACCGGCGGCATGGGCGCCTATTCGCCAGCCCCGGTGGTCACCGCCGCCGTGCATCAGCGGGTGATGGACGAAGTGATCTGGCCAACCGTCAAAGGCATGGCTGCGGAAGGCAATGTCTACACCGGCTTTCTGTATGCAGGACTGATGATCGACAAAGCCGGCAACCCGAAAGTCATCGAGTTCAACTGCCGCTTCGGCGATCCGGAAACCCAGCCAGTGATGCTGCGTCTGCAGTCTTCTCTGGTGCTGCTGATCGAAGCCGCCGAAGCCCAAGCCCTGGACAAGGTCGAAGCCCAGTGGGACCCACGGCCAAGTCTGGGCGTGGTGCTGGCCGCTGCCGGTTATCCGGCCGACTATGCCAAGGGCGATGTGATTAACGGTCTGGAAAACGCCGCAGCCTTGCCGGGTAAAGTCTTCCACGCCGGCACCGCGCTGCAGGACGGGCAGATAGTCACCAGCGGTGGCCGCGTGCTCTGCGCCACCGGCATGGGCGACAGCGTTTTGGCCGCCCAGCAACAGGCTTATGCGCTCGCTAAGCAGATCAGCTGGAACGGCTGTTTCTACCGCGACGACATCGGTTATCGCGCCATCGCCCGCGAACGCGGCGAGGAATAATAACCATCCGTTTGCAGGCCCGCGACAGGCTGTCTGTTGCGGGCTAGCATCGAAGCGTAGACTGGTTATAATTTGCACAATTACTTCGAAGGGATTTCGCCCGTGCCCCGGCTCAGGATTGCCATTGCTCTCATCGTCAGCCTAGTGCTGGGTTTAGTCGTTACCTTGCCTGTCCACGCACAAGAGCCAGAGTCTGGCTGGAGCCTGCTACTCGACACTCAAGGCACTTTACAGCTGGACGAAGTCAGCTCGGCTGAACGCATCACACAGTTTTCCCCGACTCAACTCGATCAACTTTACAGCCCTGGCGGCCAGTCGGCGCTGTGGTTGCACTACCGTCTGCCCGTTAATCAGGCCGAACAAGTACTGCGGGTGTTCTCGCCCTATCTCGAATACCTCGACCTCTATCTGCTGCAAGACCAACAGCAACTCAGCCACCTGCGCACCGGCAACAAATTGCCCCTGAGCAGCCGCCCACTGGCCAGCCGCAACTTTCTAATCCCCTTGCCACAAGCCAGCCAGCCGATCGATCTCTACCTGCGCCTCAGCTCCGAGCACGCACTACGCCCGGACGTCAGCCTGCAGCCAACCACCACCCTGGCCGCCGATGACAGCCGCGCTTTGTTGTTTGGCTGCCTGCTCGGCAGCATTGTGATGCTGGTGCTCTACAACCTGGTGCGGTTTGCCTATGTGCGCACCCCCAGCACCCTGTGGCTGGCCGCCACCCAGCTAACCCTGCTGGTCGCCGCCATGACCATGCTGGGGATCACCACACCCTGGCTGGGTCAGTGGCAAACCCTGCAGCCGAGCATTCTCAATCTGACGATCCTGCTCAGCATGATCTGCACCCTGGCTTTTACGGCCAGCTTTTTCCGTCAGGTGTGCCCCACTACCCCGCTGACCAAGCTGCTGCTGGCGGAGATGGTGCTGAGCGGCCTGACCTGCGTATTGCTGCTGACAATCACCGACGTGCAGCTCAACCAGCTGGTCTATGTGCTGATCGCCATCGGCGGGCTGAGCATGCTGATTGTCGCCGCCTACCATTGGCAGCACGGCTATCGTCCGGCGCGGCTGTTCACCCTCGCCCTGCTGCTGTTCAGCCTGACCTTTATCGGCGCCTTGCCGGTGTTTTTTGGCTACTGGCAGGTAGAATCCGAATGGCTGAACTTTGGTCAGCTGAGCGCCACCATCGCCTGCCATTTTATGCTCAGCATCGCCCTCAGCGAGCGCCAGCGGCGCATCCTCAACGCCGACTTCAGCCTCAGTCGTGACCGCGCGGCCAACCTCGCCGAGCTGAATGCCAAGGCCGAGTTCCTGGCCCGCATCAGCCATGAAATCCGCACGCCGATGAATGGTGTACTGGGCATGAGCGAGTTATTGCTCGGCACACCGCTGTCGACCAAACAACTCGACTACGTGCAGACCATCCACAGCGCCGGCAATGAGCTGCTGACGCTGATCAACGAGATTCTCGACATCTCCAAGCTGGAGTCCGGGCAAATTGAACTCGACGAGGTGCAGTTCGACCTCAACGCCCTGGTCGACGACTGCCTGACCATCTTCCGCAGCAAGGCCGAACAGCAAAAAGTCGAACTGATCAGCTTTATTCAGCCGCAAGTGCCACGGGTTATCACTGGCGACCCGACCCGCCTGCGCCAAGCTTTGCTGAGCCTGCTGGACAACGCCTTCAAGCTGACCGCCGAAGGCGAGATTCTGCTGGTGGCCGCGCTGGACAACAACACCGGCGCGACCCGCCTGCGCATCGCCATCCAGGACAGTGGCCAGCCGCTGCAAGCCGATGAGCGTGACGCCCTGCTCAACGCCGCCCTGCAAAGCAAAGACTTCCTCGCCAACAGCAAGCTCGGCGGCCGCTTGGGGCTGATTATCGCCCGCCAGCTGATCCATATGATGGACGGCCAGTTTGGCGTGCAAAGCGGCGCGCAGCGCGGCAATACCCTGTGGCTGACGCTGCCCCTAGACAGCGAGCGCCTGCAGTACCCCACCAGTGATTTCGACCAGCAGCTACAAGGCAAGCGAGTGCTGGTGGTGGACGACAACGACACCTGCCGCAAAGTGCTGCAGCAGCAATGCACCAGCTGGGGCATGAACGCCAGCGAAGCCTCCAGTGGCAAAGAAGCCCTGGCGATCTTGCGCACCCGTGCGCACCTGCGTGAACACTTCGATGTGGTGCTGCTCGACCAAGACATGCCCGGCATGACCGGCATGCAGCTGTCAGCCAAGATCAAGGAAGACCCCAGTTTAAACAATGACATCTTGGTCATCATGCTCACCGGCATCAGCAATGCGCCGAGCAAGATCATCGCCCGCAACGCCGGGATCAAACGTATCCTGGCCAAGCCGGTGGCCGGCTACGCGCTGAAAACCACCCTCGCCGACGAGCTCAGCCAGCTCCAGCGCGGCGCGCCACTGAGCAGTATGCGCATTATCGCGCCGCCGCCCGCAGCGCCAATCCCTAGTGACTTCCGTATCCTGGTGGCCGAAGACAACAGCATCTCCACCAAGGTGATTCGAGGCATGCTGGCCAAGCTCAACCTGCAGCCCGACACCGCCAACAACGGCGAAGAAGCCTTGCGGGCGATCCAGACCCAGCACTACGACTTGGTGCTGATGGACTGTGAAATGCCGATCCTCGACGGCTTTACCGCCACCGAAATGCTCCGCGCCTGGGAAGCCAAAGGCCAGCATCCGCGTACGCCAGTGGTGGCGTTGACCGCACACATCATGTCCGAGCACAAGGAACGCGCTCGCCAGGTCGGCATGGACGGCCATATGGCCAAACCGATAGAACTGTCGCACCTGCGGGAACTGATTGAGCATTGGGTTGCCGAACGCGAACTGCGTCGCCAGCGCACAGCCAATGCCGCGCTATCGCCCTAACCGTCGCTTGCCTGCCCCAGAGTCGCCCATGCTCACCGAGTTGTTCAGCCTGTACCTGAAGCCATCTCCCGGCGCTCAACTGCTCCACTGACCAAGGAGCACGCCCATGCTCACCGAGTTATTCAGTCTGTACCTGAAGATGCTGGTGCTCTACAGCCCGTTTTTCGTGCTGTCGTGCTTTATCAGCCTGACCCTGGGTTACACCCGCAAAGAGCGCAAGGTGCTGGCCTGCAAGGTGGCGCTGGGCACAGTGATCGCCAGCAGCCTGCTGTACCTGTTCGGCCAACATATCTTCAGCCTGTTTGGTATCACCATCGACGCCTTCCGGATTGGTGCAGGCTCCGTATTGTTTATCTCGGCTCTGGGCATGGCCCAGGGCAAGCCGGTGGTGCAGGTCGAGAACCAGCAGCAAGACGTCACCATCGTACCGCTGACCATCCCGCTGACCGTCGGCCCCGGCACCATTGGCGCCCTGCTGGTAATGAGCGCCGGCCAGCCCCACTGGGACATCCGCTTGCTGGCACTGGCGGCAATCGTACTCGCCAGCATTACGGTGGGCCTGGTGCTCTACCTATCTGACCTGTTCGAGCACCTGCTGGGCGAGCAAGGCTTGCAGATCGTCAGTCGCTTGATGGGCTTGTTTGTCTGCGCCCTGGCCGCGCAAATCATCTTCACCGGAGTGAAGAACTACTTGGTGCTCTAAGTGCATTCGCACGAGCCTTTATCGCGGTCGCCGGGCGCAAGCACCAAATAAGCGCAGAGCAGCACTAGCACAGCCCGGACTGCCCCGTTCTGCAGCACCATGGCGCCAACCCAGCCAGTGCAACAATGTTGACGCTGAAGACAAGCCTTGCCCGACGGGCATTTAGCAGTTCTGGCACGCTTTCTGCGATAGCGGTGATGACCCCCTCTGGTCCATTCCCCGTTGTGCATGGAGCCTTAATACGATGAAACGCCGCCCATTCCTCAAAGCCACGATCACTGCCAGCGCCCTAATGCTCAGCGGTCTATTCCCTTACAGCCTGCAGGCCGCCGAAACCATCAAGGTCGGCATTCTGCATTCGCTGTCCGGCACCATGGCCATCTCGGAAACCTCGCTCAAAGACATGGCATTGATGACCATTGCCGAGATCAACGCCAGGGGTGGCGTACTCGGCAAACAACTTGAACCGGTAGTGGTTGATCCGGCATCCAACTGGCCACTGTTTGCCGAGAAAGGTCGGCAGCTACTGAGCCAGGACAAGGTCGACGTGGTGTTCGGCTGCTGGACCAGCGTGTCACGCAAATCGGTGTTGCCGGTGTTCGAGGAGTTGAATGGCCTGCTGTTCTACCCGGTGCAATACGAAGGTGAAGAGATGTCGCCGAACGTCTTCTACACCGGCGCGGCGCCCAACCAGCAAGCCATCCCGGCGGTCGAGTACCTGATGAGCGAAGACGGCGGCGCGGCCAAACGCTTCTTCCTGCTCGGCACCGACTACGTCTACCCGCGCACCACCAACAAGATCCTGCGCGCCTTCTTGAAAGCCAAAGGCGTGGCCGACAAGGACATCGAAGAGGTCTACACCCCATTCGGGCATAGCGACTATCAAACCATCGTCGCCAACATCAAGAAGTTCTCCGCCGGTGGCAAGACCGCAGTGATCTCCACCGTCAACGGCGACTCCAACGTGCCGTTCTACAAAGAGCTGGGCAACCAGGGTCTGGAAGCCACCGACATCCCCGTGGTGGCGTTCTCGGTCGGCGAAGAAGAACTGCGCGGCATCGACACCAAACCGCTGGTGGGTCAACTGGCGGCCTGGAACTACTTCTAATCCCTGGATAACCCGGTAAACGCCAAGTTCGTCGCCGACTGGAAGGCCTACGCCAAAGCCAAAAACCTGCCGAACTACCAAACCGCGGTGACCAACGACCCGATGGAGGCCACCTACGTCGGCATCAACATGTGGGCGCAGGCGGTGACCAAAGCCGGCACCACCAATGTCGACAAAGTGCGCGATGCCATGGCCGGTCAAACCTTTGCGGCGCCAAGCGGCTACACCCTGACCATGGACAAGACCAACCACCACCTGCACAAGCCGGTGATGATCGGTGAAGTGCAGGACGACGGGCAGTTCAATGTGGTTTGGCAGACCGACGGCCCAGTCCGCGCCCAGCCATGGAGCCCGTACATTTCTGGCAACGACAAGAAGCCCGACTATGCGGTGAAGTCGAACTGATCCGCCGGGGCCTGCCCCCACTCACTCTGTAGGAACCTGCTGGCTGGCGATCAAAGCGACGCGGTGGCCCTGGTCAACCGCGATCGCGAGCCAGCCAGCTCCAACAGAGTTCCTCTTCCAGGACATATCTATGCCTGCTGCCCTATACCGAATGCTCCTGTCATTGGCGCTGCTACTGCCATTGACCGCCCATGCCGGTGACGCCGCCCAATTCGTCGCGGCCAATCCGACTCAACAAGCCGAGCTGCTCGAAAGCTGGGCCGCACAACCCGTGCCCGCCCGCCTGCCACTGCTCGACGCCCTGAAACAAGGCCAAGTCGGCAGTGACCGCAGCAAGGCGCCCTACCTCAAACGGGACGGCAGCTGGCAAGCCGCCGAAGGTGGCACTGAAGCGACCGAAACACCCAACCCATTACGCCTGAATAACCGTTTGCGCGGCCTGCTGGCCACCACTCTGGCCAGCCACCAGCTGCTGGCCGACGAGCCGGCCGTGC
>JAURXE010000482.1 GCA_030654635.1 Pseudomonas sp. | reverse complement strand
AATCAATGGGGCGTTGGTGTTCAGATGCTGCAGATAGGCCTGCACCTGCTGGGAATTGAGTGGCTGCATGGCGGTCGGCTCAGGCGAAGTAAACTGCGATGTTAGCAGGCTGGTTGCGGCGCCGGGATGGCTAGGGTCGGTTGCTTGACGCGGGGCGTTATGGCTCGGCTTTTATGTCTGGCGCGACCAGCGGCAGGTGCAGGGTAAAGCAGGCACCGTGGCCCTCCGTGCTGCTGGCCTGGATGCTGCCGCCGAGGATGTCCTGCGCCAGGTTGTAGACGATATTCAGCCCCAGCCCGCTGCCGCCCTGGCCCAGGCGGGTGGTAAAGAAAGGGTCGAAGACCCGGTTCAGATTCGCCGCCGGAATGCCGACCCCATCATCGCTGATGGTCAGTTCAACGCCGCCCTCATGTAGCTGAGCGCTGATGGTCACGCTGCCATTTTCGCGCCCGACAAAGGCATGCACTAAGGCATTGTTTATCAGGTTGCTGATGATCTGGGTGAGGGCGCCGGGATAGCTGTCCATCTGGATATCGGCGGCAATCTGGCAGTCAACCGTGTGATTGGTTTTGCGCAGCGTTGGGCCCAGGGTCAGGAGGATTTCCTTGATGGTGTCGTCGAGTGAGAAGCGCCGGCGTTTTTCGCTGGTTTGGTCGACGGCCACCTGTTTAAAACTGGCCACCAGTTCTGCCGCTTGCTGCAGGCCGCGCATTAAGATATCTGCGCCTTGCCTGGTACTGCTGACAAACTCATTAAGGTGGCTACGGGTCATGCCTTTGTCCATGTCGTTGGCAAACACCTCGGCATGGTGCTGCAGGGTGCTGGCCACCGTCAGGCTATTGCCAATTGGGGTGTTGAGTTCGTGGGCAATTCCCGCCACCAAGGAGCCTAAGGCCGACATTTTTTCGCTGCGGCGCAATTCGCTCTGGGTCACGGTCAACTGTTGCAGCGCCGTAGACAACTCGGCGGTGCGCTCGATGACGCGCTGCTCCAAGGAGGCATTCAGGGCCAGGATGTTCTCTTCATAGAGCTGCTTGGCGGTAATGTCGTCGTAGGCCAAAATCAGCAGCGACTCGTCGCGCAGTTTGATCACCTTGCCCCAGATCTCGCACAAAATATCTTCCTGGCCGCCACCGCGTTGCAGCCAGGCGGTGCAGCGGCTGAGTTCGCCGGTTTGCTGCAGAGTGGTCAGGGCGTTTTGCCGCTCTTCCAATGAGCGCCACATATTGCGGTTGTCGCTACCAAGAATATTGGCCCGCTCGCGCTTGAACAGGCGGACCCAGGGGGCGTTGACGTCCAGCAGGGTCATGCCCTCATCCATGCGTGACACGCTCATGGACACGGGTGAAGCATTAAATATCGCGGCAAACTTGGCTTGGCTTAACCCTAGGGCAGTTTCGATACGCTGGCGTTCGGCGAGTTCGGTTTGCAAGGCGGCATTTTTTTGCTCACGCTCGCTCAACAGCGCCGCCAGATCACCACGCATTTGATCCAAACCTTGGGCTAGCTGGCCAATTTCATCTGCGCGTTGCCACTGCAAGGGTTGCTCAAGTTCGCCGCGGGCGAGGCGTTGGGCGCCCTGTTGCAGCTCTTGCAGGGGCCGCAGCATGCGGCGGTCGAATAAGCGCCAGATAAAGATGAAAGAAATCGTGACTTGAGCGAGCAGCGCGCAGGCCAACTTGAATAGATCGTTCCAGCGCTCATGTTCGATTCGGGCGGTACTGAACTCCAGCAGCAGATGGCCGATAGGCGTGCCGTTGTAGGTGATCTCGCGCTCCTCACGCAATAAGTTCACGGTATCTGTCTGGGGGTTTTGCTTGCTGGCAAAGGTGTCCTGGTACTCGTTGGTGACTGTGATGCTGCTGACATCTGGGTTGCGCAGCACCGCATCCATCAGCCGCGCGGCCACGTCGCGGTCAACATTCCAGATTGCCACCGCCATGCCCTGGGACAGCACATCGGCCGATTGCTGCATCGGCGCCCGTACGCGCAATTGCACATCGTCGGCTAATTTACTGGTGAGTTGCATATAGCCGAGCACCAACGCCGGCAACAAAATCCCCAGTGCGGCGCCAAGAAACAGGGTTGGCCGCAGCGAAGTCGAGCGCGAGAAGAGGGACCAGAAAGGCTGTTTGTCGGTCATCGGCACAGAGCTGTCTGAGCACTAACAGATTGCCGAAAATCCTCTGCAGCGCGCGCCCGGAGAGGCTTTAAATAGCTCGGCAGTGGACTGGGCTTGCTCATCTTGGGGCTCCGACATTTGACCGCTGAGTGCAGGACAATGATGCATTGACGTCAAGCTTGTGTCGGTGATTTAACCTGACTAAGGCCGCGCCCGCTGAGAAAATTGTAGTCAGTTTTTGTCGCTGCGTTTCAACCGTCCCCTAGTAGATGTAGGCGGATGCTGCGGCGCATGGGAAATAATTTTCCGCTGGTTGTAACGCCCAATGCTTACCAAGCTCTATTAAGGTAAGCAGCCGTTAAGGCTGCTGAGCGATTCAGCCAGCCGCGGAGTTCTGCGTTTTGCTGGCTAAGCTGCGAGTGGCAAGTAATAACTCAAACCTATCAATACCTTTCTGGAGATGCCCTGATGACCAACAATTCGAACCGGACACTTTCTGCGACAGCTTTGGCCTTGGCATTGGGCTCCGCGCTGACCCTGGCCGCCGCACCGTTGACCGCACAAGCGGCAGACAGTGATAAATGCTTCGGCGTTGCCCAGCAGGGCAAAAACGATTGCGCTGCAGGGGCCGGTACTTCGTGCGCCGGCAGCTCGAAAAAAGACTACCAGGGCAGTGCCTGGAAGCTGGTGCCTAAAGGCAGCTGCGAACAAACCGCCAGCCCAACCTCGCCAACCGGCTTTGGTCAGTTGGTCGCGTTCAAAGACAAGGCCTGATGGATTGCCACCGATCGACAGCGCCATGCTCACTACCGGCTTAAGCATTGCTAACCCCGCGGCGCGCGCCGGCAACTTGCCGTTGCGTGCCGGTTTAGGGCTGAAGCCGCAGCATTTCCAAGAGATTCTCGACGGGGCTCCCGACATAGGTTTCTTTGAGGTGCATGCCGAGAATTACATGGTGGCGGGCGGTGCCTTCCATCATTTTCTTGGCTTGATCCGTGAACGTTATCCGCTGTCGCTGCATGGCGTGGGTTTGTCGATTGGCGGCGCTGGGCCTCTGGATGAGGCCCATCTGGATCGACTGGTCAGTCTGATTGAGCGTTATCAGCCGCAGCGTTTTTCTGAGCACCTGGCGTGGTCCAGCCATGAACAAGTGTTCTTCAATGATCTGTTACCGGTGGCCTATGACCAAGCCACGCTGGCGCGGGTTTGCGAGCATGTCGAGCGGGTGCAGAACCGCCTGCAGCGCCAGTTACTGCTGGAGAATCCGGCCACCTATGTCGAGTTTGCCTGCTCAAACATGGACGAGGCCCAGTTCATCAGCACTGTGGTTGAGCGCACCGGCTGTGGCTTGTTGCTGGATGTGAATAATCTGTATGTCTCCTGTGTTAATCACCTACGCGATCCGTTGCTGTACCTCAACAGCTTGCCGCTGGCGGCCGTGGCAGAAATTCACCTGGCCGGTTTTTCCGAAGACCTGGACGGGCTCGGCGAGCGCCTGCTGATCGATAGTCATGGAGCGCCTGTCGACCAAGCCGTGTGGGCGCTGTATGAACAGTTGCTGCAACTGATTGGCCCACAGCCGACCCTGCTGGAGCGCGATAACCAGGTGCCGGCTTTCAGTGTGCTGCTGGCCGAGGCGCAGCAGGCCGAGCAACTGTTGCGGCGAGCACCGCTCGTCAAGGTGCCGGCATGAAGCTGCAACAGGCCTTTGCTGGCGCCTTGCTGGACCCGCAGCAGGCTTGCCCGGCCGATTTGATAACCGCCAATGGTTCAGACCCAGCCGTGCGTTTTGCGGTGTATCGCAACAATGTGCTGAGTTCGCTGGTCGATGCCCTGGCCAGCAGTTATCCGGTGGTGAGCCAGTTGGTGGGGGAGGAATTCTTTCGCGCCATGGCGCAGCTGTTTGTGCAGCAACAACCGCCGCACTCGCCATTGCTGGTGAACTACGGCGACGATTTTGCGGGTTTTATCGAGGGTTTTGCCCCGGCCAGCAGCTTGCCCTATTTAGCTGACGTGGCGCGTCTGGAGCGGCTGCGGGTCAAGGCTTATCACTCCGCCGATTGCGCGCCGGTGGCAGCGGCGCAATTGGCGGAGGTACTGGCCGAGCCTGCGCAGTTGCAGGCTTTGCGCCTGCAGCTACAGCCCTCACTGGCGTTGCTCTGTTCGTCTTATGCAGTGGTATCGCTGTGGGCGGCGCATCAAGGCGAATTGACGATTAGCTCGGTGCTGCCCTTGCAGGCCGAGCAAGCACTGATCGTGCGCCAGCAGTGGGCGGTGCGGGTGCAGGCGATCAGCTTGGGTTGTGCGGCTTTTATCGACAGCCTGCAGCAAGGCCTGACGTTGGGCGAGGCGGCCGCCAACGGTTTTGCCCATGAGCCTGATTTTGACCTGAGCGCGAGCCTGGCCTTGCTGATTCAGCAGCAGGCGATCAGCGCGTTACTCCCAACCACAGATTGTTTGAGATCAACCTTATGAATAGCTCAGTGAGTCAGCCATCCCCAGCATGGCCGGTGCGTGCAGTTGCACAACTAATCGCCATGTTTTCGGCGATTCCCCATAGTCTGCTGGCTTTGCTGGGGCGTTTTTCGATCGCGGCGGTGTTCTGGAAGTCCGGGCAAACCAAGGTTGAAGGTTTTGCCGTCGACCTGATCGCCGGCACCTTTACTCTCGGCATGCCGCGCCTGGCGGATTCGACCCTTGAGCTGTTTGCTAGTGAGTACCGCTTGCCGTTGATTTCCGCCGACCTGGCCGCGCGGCTGGCGGTGTTCGGCGAGC
This sequence comes from Pseudomonas sp., assembly GCA_030654635.1. Taxonomy (GTDB): domain Bacteria; phylum Pseudomonadota; class Gammaproteobacteria; order Pseudomonadales; family Pseudomonadaceae; genus Aquipseudomonas. The sequence continues at coordinate 2,827 of JAURXE010000482.1, read as the reverse complement.
ACTTTTTCCCGTTGTTATTGCTGTTGGGGTTGGCTACGCGCTTTTCGGCCTTGGCCTTGTTGCTGATGACCCTGACCATCCAGCTGTTCGTCTACCCCGATGCCTACCCAACCCATGGCACCTGGGCGGCAATTTTGCTCTGGTTAATCGCCCGGGGCCCCGGTGCGGTTTCGCTCGATCGGTTAATTGCCCGGCACTACCGCTAAAACACTTATCTCAGCATTACTGTCTGCGCCAGCGCTGCTGGCCGATCTGTCTTGGGCCAAATCCTCGGTGTTTTTCGCCAAAATCGCTCGGCCGTCAGTCTGCCGAGGTGTTGTTGGCTGCCCGCAAACTGCCCGGCTGTGGCAAACTCTGGGTTTTGCCGCAGCAAAGCGGGCAACCTGCCGACGATGCCCTGCGACAAGCCGGATTTTGTGCCTGTGACGCCCTAGTTCACAGGCTTTGCGCATAATGGGCCGCACAGGCGGGCCACAACAACAAGAGGACAGACCGTGCACAACGTCGTTATTAGTGGCACTGGCTTATATACCCCGGCTAACAGCATTTCCAACGAAGAGCTGGTGCTGGCCTTTAATGCTTACGTGCAGCAGTTCAATGCCGACCATGCGGCCGCCATCGAGGCGGGCGAGGTGCAAGCACTCACCGAGTCCAGCGCCGCCTTTATTGAAAAAGCCTCGGGGATCAAAAGCCGCTTTGTGATGGATAAAGCCGGCATTCTTGATCCGCAGCGCATGACCCCGCGCATTCCTGAACGCAGCAACGATGAGCAGTCGATCCTCTGCCAAATGGGCGTTGGCGCTGCACTTGACGCTTTGGCTCGCGCCGGTAAAACCGCCGCCGATGTGGACATGGTCATAGTCGCCTGCTCAAATCTGCAGCGGGCTTATCCTGCGATCTCCATCGAAATTCAAGCGGCACTGGGCATTAAAGGCTTTGGCTACGACATGAACGTGGCTTGCTCGTCGGCCACCTTCGGTTTGCAGGCGGCGACCAACTGCGTGCAGTTGGGCCAGGCGCGTGCGGTGCTGGTGATCAGCCCGGAAATTTGCACCGGGCATTTGAATTTCCGTGACCGCGACAGCCACTTTATCTTTGGCGACGCGGCGACTGCCATTTTGGTGGAGCGTGCCGATCTGGCCACCTCCCCGCATCAGTTCGATATCGTCGGCACCAAGCTGATCACCCAGTTCTCCAACAATATCCGTAACAACTTCGGCTTCCTCAATCGTGCAGCCGAAGAGGGCATCGGTGCGCCGGACAAACTCTTCGTTCAGGAAGGCCGCAAGGTGTTCCGTGATGTCTGCCCGATGGTGGCCGAGTTGATCGCCGCGCACCTGGCAGAAAACCAGCTGAACGTCGGCGACGTCAAGCGCTTCTGGTTGCACCAGGCCAACCTCAATATGAACCTGTTGATTACCCGCAAACTGCTCGGTCGTGATGCAGACGCCAGCGAGGCGCCGGTGATCCTCGACACTTACGCCAACACCAGTTCGGCCGGCTCGGTGATTGCCCTGCACAAGAATCAGGATGATTTGCCCAAGGGCGCACTCGGCGTGCTCAGCTCCTTTGGTGCGGGGTATTCGATTGGCAGCGTGATTTTGCGCAAACGCTAATGGGGGTTAGCAGTGATGAGCAATTGCTGCCGCGCCTGCTGGCCGGCGAGCAAAAAGCTTTTGCTGAACTGGTGGCCGCTTATCAAGGCGCGATGCTGGCGGTGGCCTACGCCATAGTCGGGCGTCGCTACGCCGATGAAGCGGTGCAAGACGCCTGGCTGGCTGTGGTGCGCAGTTTGACTGGCTTTCAGGGGCGTTCGAGTCTGAAAACCTGGCTGTTGACCATCACCGCCAACACCGCCAAGGCCCGTCTGCGGCAGAACCGCCGCACGGTGCAGCTCGATGAGCAACCGGCCCCCCACGGCAGTATTGGCGCCGAGCGTTTTGCCAGTGACGGGCATTGGCTCAACGCGCCCCAAGCTTGGCACGAGGACTCACCGGAAGCCTTGCTCAGTGCTGGCGAACTGCGTGAGTGCCTGGATAAAACCCTGAGCAGCCTGTCGGAATTGCAAAACAGCGTGTTGTTACTGCGCGAGCGTCAAGGCCTGGAGTTGGAGGCCATCTGTAATCTTTTGGACATCTCGCTCTCTAATGTACGGGTGCTATTGCACCGTGCACGGCTGAAAGTATTTGCCACCCTGGAGCACTTTGAGGAGACCGGCCAATGTTGAGTTGTAAGGCGCTGGTCGCCTGCTCAAGTGATTATCTCGATGGTCAATTGCGCTTCACCGAGGGCTTGTCGGTGCGCGCACATTTAGCCATGTGCGGTAACTGCCGGCGCTATGTGCGGCAAATGCGCTTAACCCTGCGGGTGCTGCAGCAGATGCCGGAACCGCTAGTTAGCGACTTAGACGCAGTGGCCGCGCGGCTTGCGGATGCGGCTAAAAAGCCCGACTAAAACAGACCGTGTGAAAACTACTGCGCTCGGCTATGCGGCGTTAAAAACAGGCTCGGATTGCTCATTTACAGCTCGTAAACTCCGCATCCTCGCCTGTTTCGACTGCGCTTCGCTTGCCCTGCGGGTCAACCTTCGGTTGTTACTCCGCTTCGCTGCGTTGCGCCTTGCCTAACCTTCGCTCGCTACGTTTTCATACGGTCTGCAACACGCCTGCTCGAAAGCCCTTCCTCTACCCCGTGGCGCCGTTCGTTGCTGCGCAGCCTCAGGCTGCCAGGGCGATGCCTGTTCAATCCTAATGCCTTTAAACCTGTGTCTGGGCAGGCTCTGTGCAGCCGTTATGGCTACTTCGGTGTTGCTCTAAAGCGGCTGATTT
>JAURXE010000479.1 GCA_030654635.1 Pseudomonas sp. | reverse complement strand
AGTGATTGTTGCAATCAACAAGGACGCTGACGCGCCGATCTTCCAAGTGGCTGATTACGGCTTGGTGGCAGATCTGTTCGAAGCAGTACCTGAGCTGGAGTCGCTGGTTTAAGCCAGCTTCCTCAGCCCATAAAAAACCCGCTCATTGAGCGGGTTTTTTTATCAGCTTTTTTCGGTAAAAATCAGCTCTTGGCGCTGTCGAGAAAGGCTTGGTAATGGGCGGCGGTCTCTTCCGGGCGTTCGATCATCGGCACATGGCCGCAGTCTTTCATGATCACCACAGTCGGTTGCTTGAGTAGCGGTTTCATCACCGCGATGCTCGACACATCCAGGACACGATCCTGATCGCCCCAGAGCAGCAGAGTGGGCACCTGGATCTTGGCCAGCTCCGGCTCCAGTGGGATATAGCGTTCGCGCAGTTGGCTGAAGATTTTTTGGTTCAACTCATGATTAGCCATCGAGCGCAGGGCGAAGTGCTGCTTCAGTGATTCCGGTAGGCTGGGTTGCTCGACAAACAGAAAGCTCATCATCCGCTCGAAGTCTTGCGGTTGACTGACCAGCAGTGGGTTGGGTTCGCCCCGTTCGAGACGCTGGAACAGTTCGCTTTTTTGCGGCGCGCTGATGCCGGCGTTGTCCAGCAGCGCCACGCTTAGCACTTGTTCTGGGTGGCGGGCGGCATACAAAGCGGCGATATGGCCGCCCATGGAGTTACCAATCAGGTGCAGCTTATGGATGCCCAGTTGTTTGGCAAACGCGGCCAACCGCTCGGTTTGGGTGCCAACGTCGTAACTCGCCTCAGGTTTGCTGCTCTCGCCAAAGCCCGGCAAGTCCAAGGCAATCACGTGGTAACGGGCGGTCAGTGGCCGGGAGAAACGTAGCCAGTTGTCTTTGTCGGCGCCAAAACCATGAATCATCAGGATGGTTTCAGCGTCTTTTGGCCCGCCCTCGTAATAGTGAACATTGAAGTCGCCCACCTGCACTTGCTTGTGCGTCAGCCCGGCCAGTTGCCGCTCGGCAAATTGCGCGGTGGCCAGCAAGGTGCTGGGCGACAGGTAGAGTGTCCCGGCCGCAGCGGCCAAAATCAGGGTGAGTGCGAGCAGCAGTTTTCTCATGACGCAGCCTTATGATGATGAGTTATTGATAAGCCGATTAAGCTAGCATGAAGCCCCGCTCAAAGGCTCGGACGTGCTATGCGCCCAGCCAAAGGTTCAGTCGAGAGAGTTTATGCGTGTTGCTTGTTACTTGGCTGCTTGGCTGTTAAGCCTGGTCTGTTGGCCGGCCAGCGTGTTGGCGGCGGCGCCCTGTGAGCGCCTGGTGGCGACCGGCGATGTGCAGTCGCCGCCCTACCTTTGGCGGGACCCCGTCCATCCTGGGAAATTGCTGGGTGCCAATGCCGACTTGGTGCGGCAGCTCAGTGGCGAATTGGGCGTGCAGATCAAGCTGCTCGATAGCGGCGCTTGGGCCGATGCTCAGCAAGAGGTGCAGAGCGGTCGCATCGATCTGCTGGTAGGGGCTTTCTTGTTGGAACCGGCGGATCAGCAGTTGGATTTTGTTCTGCCGCCTACTTGGCCGGCCAGCCAGGTACTGATTCGTGAGGATCTGTTGGCGAGCTTAGTGCCGGCCGCGCAGTCGGACAGCAGCCTGTCTATGCTTGAGAACCCGGCACGTTACTTGGCGCTGGGGCGCGACTCGGTGTGCAATACGCCCTTGCTGCGCGGACAGTTGGCAAAAAAAATGGCAGAATTGCGCGCCTCTGGCCTGCTCGAAAAGCTGTTAAAGAGCAATTTGGCCCGTTGGCAAGCGCAGCAACTGCAAGTGTTGCTGGCGCCGGGCATCCCAACTCAGTAGGAAGGCTTGTGTGAATAATCGTGTTTTTTGCATCTTTGCAGCACTCCTGGCGCTGGCCGGTTGCGCGACCGATCCGGCGCCGACTGAGCAGCTGCGCCTAACCGAACAAGCCCTGCTGCAGGCCCGCGCCGTCGGCGCCACCGACCTATTGGTGGACATGCAGCTGGCTGAGCAAAAGTTTGCGCGGGCGCAGAAGAACATGCCCGAAGAGGATTACAAGCGAGCCCGGCTGCTGGCCGAACAGGCCGAGCTGGACGCACGCTTGGCTGAGGCGCAGGTATTGACGAGCAAGAGTCAGGAGCAGCTGATGGCCCTGAATGCGCGAATCACGCGTCTGCGCAAGCAGCTGGGAGATCTGCAATGAAGCGCCTTAATTATCGCGCCCCAGCGCTGCTGCTATTGACCGTGGCGTTGCTGGCTGGGTGTGCGGGCGCCGAGCATAGCCAGCAAGAGCTGGACCTCGCCCGTGAGAACTTTCAAAAAGTTAAACATGACCCACTCGTGCTGCGCAGCGCGCCGCTGGATGTAGTGCGGGCCGGTGAGGCCTTGACCCGCGCCGAAGGGTTTTCTGGCTATTGGGGAAGCAGCGTCGATGTTAGCCACTACGCCTACTTGAGCCTGCGCTTCAGTCAGATTGCCAGCGAGCACAGCCTGTTGATTGTCAATCAAGAGCGTCTGGCGACGCTTGAACAAGAACGCCAGCGCCTACAACAAGCGCTGCGCGATGCCAAGTTGCTCAGCGTGCAGCAACAAGGTCAGGCGCAGGATGAGCAAATGGTCAGCCTGACCCGTACTCAGGTCGATCGCGGCTTGGTGATGACTCTGAGCGATGTGCTGTTTGAGCCGGCCAAAGCCAGCTTGAATGCCTCGGCCAATCGCACCCTGCTCAAATTGGTGCAGTTTCTGCAACTCAATCCGCGGCGGATTGTGCGTATTGAGGGTTACGCCGATAACCAAGGCAGCCAGGCGCAAAATCTGCAGCTGAGTGTTGAGCGCGCTCAAGAAGTCGCCAATGCGCTGGAAGATCTGGGTATCGATAAGAAGCGCCTGCAGGTGCAAGGCTACGGCGAGGCTTACCCTTTGGCTGAGAACGCTTCACGGCGTGGCCGCGAGCAGAATCGGCGGGTGGAAATCGTGTTCTCCGATGAGCAAGGCAACTTAAGCGCGCCGCGCTAACTTCGGCGTCAAAAGAAGCCCCGGTTGCGCTAGCGTGTACCGGGGCTTTTTGTTGCCTCGCTAATCGTACCCCCTGAATTTGTACTGTATTGGCCAGATCAGTTAAAACTGTGCCGGTGCAATTGCTGATAGCTTTGCTACTGTAATGGTTCAACGCTCAGGGCTGCAGCATGACCAATTTATTGCTTTACCAACGCATCGCCCAGCGACTGGCCGAGGACATTCGCCTGGGCGTTTATCGGCCCGGTGAGCGGGTGCCGTCGGTGCGTAAATTCAGTGCGCAGATGAACGTCAGCCACGCCACGGTGCTGCAGGCCTATGCCAACCTGGAAGACCAGGGGCTGATCCGGGCTCGTCCGCAGTCGGGCTTTTATGTCCATCAGAGCGCCGCGTTGACCGCCGCCACCCCGGCCATTGCGCGGGTCGAAGGACCGGCGCTGGTGACGCGCAGCAGCATCATCAATCAGGTGTTGCATGAGTCGCGCCGCGATGGCGTGTTGCCCTTGGGCGCGGCGGTGCCGCATGCCAGTTATTTGCCGGTGCGGGCGCTGCAGCAGCAAGTCGCCAAGGTCACCCGCTTCCATGCCGCCGAAGCCTTTGGCTATATGTTCAGTCCGGGTTACGAGCCGTTGCGCCGGCAAGTGGCGATTCGCATGCGCGATGCCGGCGTGCTGGTGGCACCTGATGAAGTGGTGATCACCCACGGCTGTACCGATGCGGTGCACATGGCCTTGCGGGTGATGACCCAGCCCGGCGATCTGATTGCCGTGGAGTCGCCGACTTACTACGGCTTGCTGCAAGTTGCCGATTTACTCGGCTTGAAAGTGATCGAAATCCCCTGCGACGCCAACACCGGCATCAGCCTGGAGGCCTTGCAGTTGGCGGCCAGTCAGTGGCCGATCAAGGCCTTGGTGTTTACTGCCCGGGGCAGCAACCCGATGGGCGGCACCTTGCCCGAGGCGCGGCAGCGCGAATTGCTGCAATTGGCGGCGCGCCATGATCTGCAGATTATCGAGGACGATATCTACGGCGAGCTGATGTTCGAGCCAGGCGCTAGCCGCGCCCTGAAAGCCCTAGATAGCCAAGGGCGGGTGGTGTATTGCTCGAGCTTCTCGAAAACCCTGTCGCCGGGAGTGCGCATCGGTTGGGTGGTTGCTGGTAAATACCAGGCGGCGATTCAACGCTTGCAAACCTTCAGCACCTACTCGGCCTGCAGCGTGACCCAGATGAGCGTGGCGGCGTATCTGGAGAACGGCGGCTACGACCGCCACCTGCGCTATATCCGTCAGGAGTACCGCAAGAACCTCACGGCCTTTCAGTTGGCGGTGCAGCAGCATTTCCCGCCTGGCACCCAGATGACCCGGCCCAACGGTGGCTTCACTCTGTGGCTCAGCTTGCCGGCGCCGGTCAATTGCAAAGAGCTGCACATGCGCGCCTTGCAGCAGGGCATCAGCATCGTGCCTGGGCAAATCTTCAGCAACACCGAGCAGTTCAACCACTGCCTGCGCCTCAGCTGTGGCATGCCGTGGAACCGCGATATCGAGCGGGCCATCATGACCCTCGGGATGCTGGCGACCCAGCTGTGCGCGGCGGCCAATAGCGCTGAGTAATTTATTTATTCAGGCTTAACCCGATCCAAACCAGCACTGCGTCTACCTAGGTGAATTGATTGTTCACCTAGGAGTTCGCTGCCATGTCTGGATTTATTGTTCTGCTGCGCCAACCACTGCTGGCCGGTTTTAGTGCCGGTTTGGCGATTAGTCTGGCGGCCTGTAACGCCACTACTTCTGAAGCACCGGCCAAGCCTTCGCCGCCTGCGGTGTTAAACGATGCCGAGCTGCATGAGCAATTGAACGAGCCGCAGGTGCAGCCTGCGGTGCGCGAAAAAGCTGATATGGCGGCTCGTGGCAACTCGCTTGGCAAAGACAAAACCCAGGCCTCGGTGGTCGGTAAAATGGCTGCCAGTGCCGAGCTGAAAAAGCCGCTGCAA
>JAURXE010000470.1 GCA_030654635.1 Pseudomonas sp. | reverse complement strand
TGATCTGCCCGTCGCTGCCGGCGCGGACGATGATGTTGGCGAACTCTTCTTCAGTCACCAAACGGCCCTGGGTGTTGATCGACAACTGAAAACTGTTGTCGGCCGCCGCCGGTGGCGCGACCAGGGAACCGGCTGCGACCTGGCGGTTTTGCTCACGAATGGCGTTGACCACATCTGAGGCGGTCAGGCCGCGCGAAGCCACCTTGTTGGGGTCGAGCCAGACCCGCAGCGAATAGTTACCCAGGCCGAACAGCCCGACATCGCCGACGCCATTCAACTTGGCCAGTTCGTCCTTGATAGTCAGGCTGGCGTAGTTGGACAGGTAGAGCATGTCGTAACGATTATCCGGCGAGGTCAGGTGCACCACCATGGTCAGGTCGGGGGAGGCCTTGTCGACGGTCACCCCGAGACGTTGCACTTCAATCGGCAGGGTCGGCATGGTGCGGGTCACGCGGTTTTGCACCTGTACTTGGGCGGTGTCGAGGTTGGTGCCCAGGGCGAAGGTAACAGTCAGGCTGAGCTTGCCGTCGGCGGTCGATTGCGACGACATATAGAGCATCTGCTCGACGCCGGTGATCGCCTGCTCCAAAGGTGCGGCGACGGTTTCACCGATGACCTTGGGGTTGGCGCCGGGGAAGGCCGCATGCACCACCACGGTCGGCGGCACCACTTCCGGGTATTCACTGATCGGCAGTTGAAACAGCGAGATGCCGCCGGCGATCAAAATGATCAGCGACAACACGGCGGCGAAGATCGGCCGCTGGATAAAAAATTGCGAGAAGTTCATCGAAGCATTCCTGAGGGGAAAGCGGGGTAGCCGTTAGCCGCCACGGCGCGCTTACGCGGCGTGGGGGCTGATTACAGAGTGTGTTGCTGGTTTAGCTACGCGGCTTGCCGGGCGGATTTTGCAGCGCCACACGCGGGGCGTTGCTAGCCGCCAGTTCGTCGCGTTCGCGGGCCAGGGTGGCGAGGGTGTTGGCATCGGCCATCTCGACCGCCTGGGCCTGTACCGACATGCCGGGGCGGGCGTGTTGCAGACCATTGACGACGATCTGCTCACCGGCCTTGAGGCCGCTGCGTACGATGCGCAGCCCAGCCAGCTTCGGCCCCAGTTCCACCGCGCGGTAACTGACCTTGGCGTCGCTATCGAGTACCAGCACGAACTTCTTGCCCAGGTCGGTGCCGACCGCCAGGTCCTTGATCAGCACCGCGTCGTAGGTGCCGCTGCCGACCAGTTTCAGCCGCGCATAGAGGCCCGGCGTGAAGCGCCCGTCCTGGTTGGCGAAGACTGCTCGGGCGCGGATGGTGCCGGTTTTCGGGTCCAGTTGATTGTCGACAAAGTCCATCCGGCCCTGATGCGGATATCCCTCTTCGTCGGCCAGGCCGAGGTACACCGGGCTGTTGTCGCCCCGCGCGCCCTGGCGGGCCAGTTCGGTGTACTTGAGGAACACCCGCTCATCGGCATCGAAGTAGGCATACAGCTGCTGGGTCGACACCAGGGTGGTCAGCAGGCTGTCGCCGGCATTCACCAGGTTGCCGGCGGTAATCAGCGCACGGCTGACCCGGCCATCGATGGGCGCGCGCACTTGGGTGAAGCTCAGGTTCAGTCGCGCCGCCTGCAGCTGCGCCTGGGCGGCGGCGAGCATGGCTTTGGCTTCCAGTTCGGCGCTGCTGCGCGCATCGGCCAATTCCGCCGAGATCGCATTGCTGGCACGCAGCCGCTCGCCACGGCGCGCTTCGTTATTGCTGCGCTGCAGGCTGGCGCGGGTTTGCGCCACTAAGGCTTCGAGGTGGTTGACCTCGGCCTCGAACGGGCGCGGGTCGATCTGGAATAACAGCTCGCCCTTTTTAACCAGCGCCCCTTCGTGGAAATTCACCTGGTCGATATAGCCCGAGACCCGTGGCCGGATCTGCACCGATTCTGGCGCTTCGAGGCGGCCAGTCAGCTCGTCCCACTCGTTAACCGGTTGTTGCAGCACCTGGGCGACACTGACTTTCGGCGCGGGCGGCGCGGCGGCGGGAGCGCTTTTGCCGCAGGCGCTGAGCAGCAGCAAGGCGGCCAAGATCAGGGCGTGGCGGTAGCCGGCTGACTCTGGGTTGGATGATCCGTGCATGGTGCGCTCCAGCAGTTGGCAGTTTCTGATGCTGCGCAGTCTGCTGCCGGCCCATCGCGGGGGCGAATCGAATGCCGTAAAGGTCACTATCAGTGAAAATGATGGGCCAGAGAGTTTCGTTAATAGTTGTTGTGGCCGCTCTAAGTCAGGCTGTCTGGGTCGCCGACAAACATCTGGATACGTGCCCGCAGCCAGCGTTCGGCCGGGTCGTTGTCTTGGGCGCCGCGCCAGGCCATCGACAGTTCATAGGTGTGGCTTGATATGGGCAGGTCTTCGGCGCGCAAGCCACCGGCGGCGGTCAGGGCGGCGGCGGTGTAATCCGGCACTATGGCCAGCAAATCGGTGCCGGCCAGCAGGGTGCCCAGGCCATTGAACTGCGGTACGGCCAGCACCACTTTGCGGGTGCGACTGATTTTGGCCAGTTCGTCATCGATAAAACCATTCAGGTCGCCGGCGAATGACACCAGGGCATGGGGTCTTGCGCAAAAGTCATCCAGGCTTAGGCGACCGGGCACCGTGTCGGCGCGCAGTAGCTTGGCCTGGCTGCGGCGCAGGGTCTTGCGCTTGGCATTGGCGGGCAGCTCTTCGGTGTAACAGACGCCCACCGAGATTTCCCCGGAGGCCAGCAAGCTGGGAATTAATAAGTAGTTGGCGCGCCGCACCACCAGCACCACGTGCGGCGCCTCGGCGCGCAAGCGGCGCAGTAAATGCGGCAGCAGGGCGAACTCGACGTCATCGGATAAACCGATGCGAAACACTGCGGTGCTGGTGGCCGGGTCGAACTCGGCGGCTCGGCTGATGGCGGTGGAGATCGAGTCGAGCGCCGGGGTGAGCAGGGCGAAGATTTCCTGCGCCCGTGGGGTCGGCTCCATGCTGCGCCCGGTACGCACGAACAGCGGATCATCAAATAACGCGCGCAAACGGGCCAAGGCGGCGCTGATCGCCGGCTGGCCGAGAAACAGTTTCTCGGCCGCGCGGGTGACGCTGCGTTCGTGGATCAGGGTTTCGAAGACGATCAGTAA
>JAURXE010000468.1 GCA_030654635.1 Pseudomonas sp. | reverse complement strand
CAAGCCCTTGGGCTGCAACGACGGCAAACCATGGCAGCCGCCAACCCAGTCCTCGGCGCTCAGGTATTCCAGATTCAGCCACAGCGATGGCCGCATGCGCGCCGCCATGGCCGCGATATAGGCCGCCGGCAACTGGCAGGCAAAGGCCTCGATAACTACGTCCGCCGCCTCCGCCGCTGGCCAGTCGGCGCACCAGCGATGCACCTCGACGCCCTGTTGCAGTTGCGCTGCGGCCTGCGCGTCGGCTTCTGGACAAACTCGGCAGAACGCCGCCAGATCATCCACCCACAGGCGCACCGCACAGCCCTGCTCGGCCACCAGCTGACGGGCCAGGCGCCAGGTCACGCCGATGTCGCCGTAGTTATCGACGACACTGCAGAAAATATCCCAGCTAGCTCGCATATGGCTCAATCCACCGATTAGTTCGCGCATTATGCCTTCCGCCGCAGCCAAAGATTGCCGGCCCGCCATCCCATGCAACAAACGCATCCAAACAGCAGAAACAATGCATTTGAACTTTGCCAGCAGCTTTGCCAACCTGAACCCAGCACGCCCCACCCCATACAAGGACTTCCCATGAGCGCCCGTACCAGCATCCTTGCCCTGCAAGACAGCATCAACCAAGCCGTACTGGGGCAGGAAGCGGTGGTTCGCCAGGTTCTGCTGGCGCTGTTGGCCAACGGCCATGTGCTGCTAGAAAGCCTTCCCGGCCTGGCCAAGACCCGTACCGTGCGGGCGCTGGCCGCGCACTTGGATGCGCAGATGAGCCGCATCCAGTTCACCCCGGACCTGCTGCCCTCCGACATCACCGGCAGCGAGGTGCTGCACAGCGATGCCGGGCAGAACCTGATCCAGTTCCAGCCCGGCCCGCTGTTTGGCAACCTGATCCTCGCCGACGAAATCAACCGTGCCCCGGCCAAGGTGCAGGCCGCCTTGCTCGAAGCCATGGAGGAGCGGCAGATCACCGTGGCCGGCAGCAGCCACCCGCTGCCCGAGTTGTTTATGGTGCTGGCCACGCAAAACCCCATCGAGCAGGAAGGCACCTACCCCTTGCCGGAAGCCCAGATGGATCGCTTCCTGATGAAGGTGCTGCTCGACTACCCGCAGCCCGCCGATGAAGCCCAGGTGCTGCGCCTGCTGCGTTTGGAAGAGCGCGCACAAACGACGCACACGCCGGCTCCCGCCACTTTCCATCTGGCCCAGAGCGAGCTGTTCGCCGCCCGCCGGGAGATGGGCGCCATCCACGTATCCGAGAGCATCGACCGCTACATCGTCGACCTGATCAACGCCAGCCGCTTCCCGGCCGACTATGACGCCGAACTGGCCAGCTGGATCAGCCTCGGCGCCAGCCCGCGCGGTGCCATCGGCCTGGA
>JAURXE010000526.1 GCA_030654635.1 Pseudomonas sp. | reverse complement strand
GTCTGGCAGGGCCGCGAGACCGCCAAACGCGAGCGCAACGCGCCGCTGTCCCAGGCGCTGAAGATCATCATGAATGCCTTCTACGGTGTGCTCGGCTCCAGCGGTTGCCGCTTCTTCGACACCCGCCTGGCCTCCTCGATCACCCTGCGCGGCCACGAGATCATGCACCGTACCCGCGCCCTGATCGAGGCCGAAGGCTATGGGGTGATCTACGGCGACACCGACTCCACTTTCGTCTGGCTCAAACACGCCCATGGCGAGGACGACGCGGCGCGCATCGGCCGGGCGCTGGTTGCCAAGGTCAACCTATGGTGGCACGAACACCTGCGGGCCGAGTACGGCCTGGACAGCGCCCTGGAACTGCAATTTGAAACCCACTATTGCCGCTTTCTGATGCCGACCATTCGCGGCGCCGAGCAAGGCAGCAAGAAGCGTTACGCAGGCTTGGTCAAGCGCCCCAACGGCAGCCAGGAGATGATCTACAAAGGTCTGGAAACCGTGCGCAGCGACTGGTCACCCCTGGCCCAGCAATTTCAGCGCGAGCTGTACCTGCTGATCTTCCAGCGCCAGCCTTACCAGAGCTATGTTCGCGATTTCGTCAGCCGCACCTTAGCCGGCGAACTGGATGACTTATTGATCTACCGCAAACGCCTGCGCCGTCTGCTCACCGACTACCAGCGCAACGTGCCGCCCCATGTGCGCGCCGCACGCCTGGCCGACGACTACAACGACCGTCACGGCCGGCCGCGCCAGTACCAAAACGGCGGCTGGATCAGCTACGTGATCACCCTCGCTGGCCCCGAACCTTTGGAGGTGCGCACGGCCGCCATCGACTACCAACACTACCTGACGCGCCAACTACAGCCAGTGGCGGATGCCATCCTGCCGTTTGTGGGCGACGACTTCGCCACCTTGATCGGCGGGCAACTTGGGTTATTTTGAGTCCAGCTATAGTCACAGCCAAGGCTGTGTGCCCGATGACCTTGGCGCATACACTGATTGGCCCGATCTCTGCTAAGTTAGCGCCTGCGGCAAGCCCCTTGCCCTCTGCTTACTGACCGTTCTGAGATGCCTTGCATGCCGAAGTTTCTTAACCGCACTTCCATGAGCCTGGCCCGTCGCATTCAGGTGCAGATCGGCCTGGTGATTGCCCTGGCGATCATCGCGGTCACCTTGCTGAGCTACGAATACAGCATCAGCAGCATGCGCAAACAGGCCCTGGAGGCGCTGAGCAATCAAGTCTCGTCGCGCACCGCACTGGACTCCGAGATTTTTGTGCAGGCCCAGCAGAACACCTATTTATTGCGCGACGAATACCTGTTGCGCCTCAAGCAAGCCGCCGAGCAAGACCCACAAGCCGAGTTTGAGCATTGGTTTGTGCGCTACCCCGACGGGCTGATTCGGGTCCGCCCGGAACTCGACGACTACAAACATCTGCCCTCGATTTACATCCGCAACCAAGTGACGCTGACCACCGAAATCCGCCGCCAGGTGCTGGTGGCCTTCAAGCTGCTGCGCGAATGGGGCGCGCCGATGACCATGCGCTATTACTCGGCCTATATCGACTTGCCGGGCATCGCCCTGATCATGTATTCACCCTCGGTTAACTGGGGCCAGGAGTCAGACAGCAACAGCAATAACTTTGACTATCCGCCAGTGCGCAACTCCGCCCCGGACCGCAACCCGCAGCGACTGAATAGCTGGACCGAGGTGTATTTCGACGATAAAGCCGCGATCTGGATGCTCTCCACCATCACCCCAGCCGATCAGGCCGGTCAGTGGATCGGCACCGTCTCGCAAGACATCTCGATTGAAGCGCTGGTAAAACGCACCAGCGAACAACAGAGCAGCGGCAGCTACAACCTGATCATCGACGAGAAAAACCGCTTGCTGGCCCACCCACAGCTGATGGAGAAAATCCGCAGTTCCGAAGGCAGTTTGCAACTTGAGAAACTCACCGACCCATTGCTGCAAGATGCGGCAAAACTGGCCTACGCCAGCACCAGTTGGCCCTATGTAACAGAGTCCAGTGACGGTGATTACTACTTAGGGATTGGCCGCATCCAAGGCCCAAACTGGTACTCGATCAGCGTTTACCCCAAGACCGAACTGGCCGAAAAAGCCTTTGCTTCGGCAGGTGCAATTTTACTCGCGGGGCTGATCGGACTGGCCATCGAACTGTTGCTGCTGGCCTGGATTATTCGCCGTCAAGTGGCCAAGCCGTTGGGGCTATTACAGCGTGCCGCGCAGTCGATCGCCGCTGGCGAACTGAACATTAAATTACCCAAGGAGCGGCGTGATGAACTGGGCGAACTGGCGAGTAACTTTGCCAACATGGTGGAAAAACTCCGCGCCCGAGATTTAGCCCTCACCGCCCGCGCCACTGAGCTGGAGCTGGAAATCCAACACCGCCAAGCTGCCGAAGCCGCGCGTCTGCGTTTGTCGGATCGCCTCTCGATTGCCACCGAGGTCGCAGGCTTGGGGGTCTGGGAATACGACCTGAACACCCAGCAAGCCTACTGGGACGCGCAGACTTTTCGCCTCTATGGCCTCGCCCCATTCAGCGTCAAGGCCTCGGAGCAGACCTGGTTAAGCATGGTCATAACCGACGACCGCGAGCGGATGATGCGCGCGTTTCGCGAAGGTATTTATGGCCCAGAGGCGCGCTATGAAATCGAATATGGCCTGACCTGGGCCAATGGCGAGGTGCATTATCTGTCGTGCATTTGCCATATTGCGGCGGATAAAAATGGCCAGCCGGCACGTCTGACCGGCGTGCAGGTCGACATCACCGAACGCAAACTGGTCGAGCAGCGAATTTTGCACATGGCCACCCACGACTCACTGACCGGCTTGGCCAACCGCATGTTGTTGACCGACCGTTTGCAGCAGGCGCTGTTGAGCAATGCCCGTAAATCCCAGATGAGCGCGCTGCTGTTTATCGACCTCGACCATTTCAAGCAAATCAATGACACCCTCGGCCACAGCGTCGGTGATGAGTTGCTGAAGTTTGTCGGCAATACCCTGCTGAACCTGGTGCGTAAATCTGACACCGTGGCGCGCCTGGGCGGCGATGAATTTGTCTTGCTGCTGCCGCACGTCGAGGGCTGCGAGTCGGCCATTCTGGTCGCCGAGAAAATCATCCAGGCCCTGGCCGACACCCTGCACATCGAAGGCGCCAGCTTCACCATCAGCCCGAGCATCGGCATCAGCCTGTACCCCGACGACGGCCTCGACGCCGAGACCCTGTTGCGCAATGCCGACATCGCCATGTACCGCGCCAAAGCCCGCGGGCGTAACAACTATCAGTGCTACACCGCCGACATGGGCGAGATTGCCGCCGAGGTCATGCGCCTGGAAGTGGCGTTGCGGCATGCCGTCGAACAACACGAATTCGAGCTGTATTACCAACCCAAGGTGGCCGCAGACAGCCAACGGATCATCGGCGCCGAAGCGCTGATCCGCTGGAACCGCGAAGGCCAGGGGCAAGTGCCACCAGATAAATTCATCCCCTTTGCCGAGCAGCGCAACCTGATGCTGGGCATCGACCAATATGTGCTGCGCCAGGCCTGCTGCCAACTGCGCCAGTGGCTGGACACCGGGGTGCCGGCGCTGCCGGTGGCGGTCAACTTGTCGTCCGGGCATTTTGGCCGCGAGTTGCTGCTGCAAGAAATCCACGCACTGCTGACGGAGTTCGCGCTGCCGGCCAACTTGCTGCAACTGGAGGTCACCGAAGGCCTGCTGCTGCAAGAGAGCGAAACCGTGTACCTGAACCTGATCGGCCTGCGCCAGCTGGGGATCAAAATCAGCCTGGACGACTTTGGCACCGGCTACTCGTCGCTGTCCTACCTGCACCGTTTCCCGGTCGATCAGCTGAAAATCGACCGCTCCTTTATCAGCAAACTCAGCGCCGCTGACCACGACGCACCGCTGGTCAGCGCCATCATCGGCATCGGCCACAGCCTGAACTTGTCGGTCATCGCCGAAGGAGTGGAAACCTGCGAACAGGCCGAACTGCTGCAACGCCTGGAGTGCGATGAGCTACAGGGCTACTACTTCTCCAGGCCGTTACCGGCACAGGACTACGCCAACCGGCTGTTGGCGCAACAGCCGCAGACGATGCCCGGATAGCCTGTAGGGCGGGTGCCACCCGCGCCGGCTGCACCCTCCCTGCGCCAACGGCCGGCACATAAACCATTGACGGGCTGTTCGCTGCGAATGGTGGATTGTTCGCTACGCTCCTGAATCCACCCTGCGTCCGCCCCGCTCCCGGCCCTACGCCAACGCCACTTGCGGCTTAGAATCTGTTCAAGGTCGTCGCGAGCGAAGGTCAGGCAAGGCGCAACGCAGCCAAGCGGAGTAACAACCAAAGGTTGGCCCGTAGGGCAAGCGAAGCGCAGTCAAATCAGGCTGAGGACGCGGAATTTACTGTTGTAAATGAGCAGTCAGAAGCCATTTTTAACGCCGCATCACCGAGCGTAGTAGACCTTGGGCAGATTCTTGGGTTGGCGAAACACCAGCAGATTCCCCAGCATAACCAACACCAGCCCGCCCAGCGCCAGCGGCGTCCATTGGTAGCCTTCCAGCACTGCCGAGATATTCAGCGCCACCAGCGGAAACAATACGGTGCAATAGGCGGCGCGCTCCTGCCCGAGGCGACCGACCAGGGTCAGGTAGGCGGTAAAGCCAATCACCGAGCCGGGGATCGCCAGATATAACAGCGAGCCGACGTAGCGCTGATTCCACTCAAAATTCAGCGGTGTGCCACTGACCAGGCAATAGCCGCCCAGTAGCAGCGCGCCGTAGAACATGCCCCAGGCATTGGTGCTCAGCGGGCGAAAACCGGCCTGTTGCTGCAGGCTGGAGAGCAGATTGCCGGCGGCAAAACACAGGGTACCGAGCAGCGCCAGGGCCAAGCCCAGCCAGGTCTCAGGGCTGGCGCTGTGGCCGACCAGCTCCGGCCAAAACAGCAGGGCCAACCCCAGCAGTCCCAAACCGCCACCGGCCAGCACGTTAACCGCCAACTGACGGCGAAACACCAGGCGCGCGCTCAAGGCATTCCACAGGGTGGCCGTGGAAAACACCACGGCGATCAGGCCACTGGGAATCCACTGGCTGGCGGTGTAGAAAAACAAAAAATTCAAGCTGAATAGGCACAGCCCCTGGGCCATGCACAGCAGTTGCGCACGGCGGTCGAGGCGCTGCAAACGCCGGCTCAGCAGCAGCACGACAAACAGCACCAGCGCCGCCAAGGCAAAGCGATAGGTGATGGATGCGGCCAGGGCCACCTCGCCAAGTTGCAGTTTGATGGCGATCCAGGTGGTACCCCAGATCAGTACGGTCAGCACATACAACGACAGGTTCATCTTCAAACTCCCTAAAACAGGCTGCCAGTCTGGCCCGGCCGCTGGCTGGGCACTTGCACAAACTTGCGCTTATTTATCGCCTCGGGCTGGCAGCCGTGGGTTGACGGGGTAGCATGGACAGCAAGAGGAGCCTGCATGCCCGAACTTGCCCACTACCAAGT
>JAURXE010000444.1 GCA_030654635.1 Pseudomonas sp. | reverse complement strand
CTATTACGGCGGCGCGCGCCAAGACTGAGTCCTGCAACTCCAGCTGTCTCTGCTCACCGGATGCAGTGTCCGGCGCAGCACCCTCGCCCAGCGACGCCTATGCTCAAGGCAGCCACGCTTTAATAGCGTGAGGGAGAATTCAGCATGCTACGCATAGCCATCAATGGTTACGGACGCATAGGTCGCGCGCTAGTGCGGGCGATCTTTGAGCGCGGCCTGGAAACCAAGCTGCACATCGAAGCCATCAATGACCTGGGCGACTTTGCCACCCTCGCCCACCTGACCCGCTTTGACTCAACCTTCGGCCGCTTCAAGGGCGCCGTCAGCCTGCACGATGACATTTTGCAGGTGAACGGCCAGTCAATACGCCTGCTGCACGAGCGCGAAGTAATCAATCTGCCCTGGGACCGACTCGGCGTTGACGTGGTGCTGGAGTGCACCGGCAAGCTGAAAAAACGCCTGCAAGTCGAACAGCACCTGACCGCCGGCGCGCCGCGAGTGCTGCTCTCACACCCGCTGGAAAGCGCCGACCTGACCGTGGTGTATGGCGTCAATCACCAATTGCTGGGCAGCCAGCAGATAGTCTCCAACGCTTCCTGCACCACCAATTGCCTGGCCCCGCTGGCGATGGTACTGGACCAAGCGGTCGGCATTCGCCACGGTTTAATCACCACGGTGCACGCCTACACCAACGACCAAAGCCTGCTCGATAAGAGCCACCAAGACCTGTACCGCGCCCGCGCCGCCGCGCAATCGATGATCCCCACCAGCACCGGCGCGGCCAAGACCATCGGCCTGGTGCTGCCACGACTAGCCGGCCGGCTGGACGGTCTGGCGATTCGGGTGCCGACCGCGAATGTCTCGCTGCTCGATCTAACCTTCAGCAGCGAACGCCCGACCACTCGCGAGGCGCTCAACGCCGGCTTGCAAGAAAGCGCCAAAAGCCTGCCGTTTGGCGTGCTGGAATGTAATGAGCTGCCGCTGGTGTCCTGCGACTTCAACGGCTACCCGACCTCCTGCGTGGTCGACTTGAATCACACCCGCGTGCAAGGCGATCTGGTCAAGGTGTTGGCCTGGTACGACAACGAATGGGCCTTCGCCAATCGCATGCTGGATGTATTGCTGGCCTGGCTGCGACCTTGATCACATCCACCGCAGACCCCGTCAGCTTAAATCTCAGCATGCCGCTGCCAAAGCAGCATGACGACTCAACTCACTTGCCTGACGGTGAACAATCATGAAGTCCAAAAATCCTGTTTTCGCCCTACTAGCCGGGATTGTCTTCTCGAGTTCAGCCTGCGCAGAGACTCCGCCAACCTGGTGGCAACCAACACCAGGCACCAGTTGGCAAATCCAGTTACAGGGCAGCATCAACACCAGCCATCAAGTACAGATGTATAACCTCGATTTGTACGATACGCCGCAGTCCGTGATCGACACCCTGCACACGCGGGGCGTCAAGGTGATTTGCTACTTCAGTGCGGGCACTTTTGAAGATTGGCGCAGTGATGCCAGCGCCTTCCCCCCCGACGTTTTGGGTAATCCGCTCGCCGACTGGCCGGGCGAACGCTGGCTGGATATTCGCCGTATCGACGTGCTCGGGCCGATCATGAGCGCGCGCCTGGATCTGGCCAAAGCCAAGCAGTGCGACGGCATCGACCCCGATAACGTCGATGGCTACACCAACTCACCAGGCTTCCCGCTGACTGCCGAAAACCAGCTTTATTACAATAAATGGCTGGCGGAAAACGCCCACGCACGCGGCTTAGCCGTGGGTTTGAAAAATGATCTAAACCAGATCGCCGAGCTGGTCCCGTACTTTGACTTTGCCATCAATGAACAATGCGCGCAGTACCAGGAGTGCAACTTGCTCAGCCCCTTTATCGCGGCCAACAAACCGGTTTTCCAAATCGAATACCAAGGCAATAAAACCAAGGTCTGCGCCGCCGCAAACGCGATGAACTTTGATGCGCTGTATAAACGCCTAGACCTGAAGTCCTGGCGGCTAGCCTGCCGCTAGACGTTACCCGGCGTTGCCGGCTGTGGCTGCGCAAGTTCGCAGTCACAGCCGGCCGGCTTCCCTACAACTAGGGGCGACTAGCCTTTTTAACCTAACGAAAGGCCCCTGCCAGCGTTTATAATCGCCGCCTTGCTCAACACTGCCGGGTTACCACCGGCCCATTCTGGACTATCGCTATGCTGCGCATTACCGAACTGAAATTGCCCATCGACCACGCTGAAGAAGCCCTGCGCCCGGCGCTGCTGGCCCGCCTTGGGATTGAACCCGAGGAACTGCTGGAGTTCAGCCTGTTCAAGCGCAGCTACGATGCGCGCAAGAAATCCGCTGAGCTGTGTTTTATCTACACCATCGATTTCAGCGTGCGCGACGAGGAAGCCTTGCTGGCCAGGTTCGGCGACGACCGCCACCTCGACCCGGCCCCCGACACTCGCTATCAGCCAGTCGCCCAAGCACCGGCAGACCTCAGCGAGCGCCCGATAGTGGTGGGCTTTGGTCCTTGCGGGATTTTTGCCGGCTTGCTGCTGGCACAGATGGGCTTTAAACCGATCATCCTTGAGCGCGGCAAGTGCGTGCGCGAACGCACCAAGGACACCTGGGGCCTGTGGCGCAAGAATGTGCTCAACCCGGAATCCAACGTGCAATTTGGCGAAGGCGGCGCCGGTACCTTCTCCGATGGCAAGCTCTACAGCCAGATCAAAGACCCCAAGCACCTGGGTCGCAAGG
This sequence comes from Pseudomonas sp., assembly GCA_030654635.1. Classification (GTDB taxonomy): domain Bacteria; phylum Pseudomonadota; class Gammaproteobacteria; order Pseudomonadales; family Pseudomonadaceae; genus Aquipseudomonas. The sequence continues at coordinate 987 of JAURXE010000444.1, read as the reverse complement.
TGCTGCATGAGTTTGTCCTGGCGGGCTCGCCGGAGGAGATCCTCTATGTGAATAAACCGCATATCGGCACCTTCCGTCTGACCGGCGTGGTCGAGCATATGCGCCATCAGATCGAAGCCCTCGGTGGTGAAATCCGCTTCGAACAAAAGGTCAGCGACCTGCTGCTGGACGGCGAGCAACTCTGCGGCGTGGAGCTGGCCGGCGGCGAGCAACTGCACAGCCGGCATGTGGTGCTCGCCTTGGGCCACAGCGCCCGTGACACCTTCCGCATGCTGCATGCCCGTGGCGTGTATATGGAAGCCAAGCCGTTTTCGGTGGGTTTTCGCATCGAGCACCCGCAATCCTTGATCGACCGCGCCCGCTTGGGCAAATTTGCCGGCCACCCGAAAATTGGTGCCGCCGATTACAAGCTGGTGCACCACGCCAAGAACGGCCGGGCGGTCTACAGCTTCTGCATGTGCCCCGGCGGCACAGTAGTGGCGGCCACCTCGGAACCGAATCGGGTGGTCACCAACGGCATGAGCCAATACTCACGCAACGAGCGCAATGCCAACGCTGGCATCGTGGTCGGCATCACCCCCGAGCAGGACTTCCCCGGCGGTCCGCTGGCCGGCATCGAGTTGCAAGAGCGCCTGGAGTCTCACGCCTATGTGTTGGGCGGCAGCACCTATGAAGCACCGGCGCAATTGGTCGGCGACTTTATTGCCGGGCGCGCCTCCACAGCTATCGGCAGCGTCGAACCCTCGTACAAACCCGGCGTGCACCTGGTCGATTTGGCCAGCGCCTTGCCGGCCTTCGCCATCGAGGCGATTCGTGAGGCCTTGCCGGCGTTTGAAAAACAAATCCGCTGCTTTGCCATGCATGACGCGGTGCTAACCGGCATCGAAAACCGCACCTCCTCGCCGCTTCGCATCACCCGTGGTGACAACCTGCAAAGCCTGAATATCAAGGGCCTCTACCCGTCCGGTGAAGGCGCAGGTTATGCCG
>JAURXE010000525.1 GCA_030654635.1 Pseudomonas sp. | reverse complement strand
AGCGCGAGCTGCTGTATATCCCGTTTTTCGGCTGGGCCATGGCGATGCTGAAACCCATAGCTATCGACCGCAGTAACCCCAAGGCGGCGCTGAAGCAATTGGCCAAGCAAGGCCAGGAATGCCTGGAGCAGGGCGCCTGGGTGCTGATCTTCCCGGAAGGCACACGGATGCCCATGGGCCAGATCGGCAAGTTCACCCGCGGCGGCGCCGCGCTGGCGGTCAACGCCAACCTGCCGGTGTTGCCGATTGCCCACAATGCCGGCGCTTACTGGCCCAAACAGGGTTGGGCCAAGCACGCCGGCACCATCACCGTAGTGATAGGCGCCCCCATGTACGCCGAGGGCACAGGCCCGCGGGCGATTGCCGAGTTGAATGAGCGCGCCTTTGCCTGGGTCAAACAAGCACAAATAGAGATAGGCGCCCTGCCCGCCGACGCGACACCAAGCGAGACCGCAGCGATTGCTTGATTGGCTGTGGATAAAGCTGTGGGCAAAATACCGGCAGACTGCCATCAGCAGAGTTAACTGCTTGTTTTAGAAGCAGTTATACTCCAGCAATAACAGGCAGCAAGGCGTGCATAAGTATTTTCTGTGAGCCTCTTCAGACCGCGCCCAGCACTCAGCGGGCAACCGCGCTGAAGCGGTCGCCCGTCAACCCGCAGAGCAATACTCAAGCCAGGGTCAAGCCAAGCTCGCGCCGAACTTTAGCAGCGCCTGCCTAATCGCTTCCCGAGAACTTTGCGCCAGTGGCACCATGGGTAATCGACACTCGGCGCTGCAGAGACCCAACAAAGAAGCGGCAAATTTGATTCCAGCCGGATTAGGTTCAGCAAACAACTCGGCGTGCAGCGGCACCAATTGCTCATGCACCCGCAAGGCCGCAGCATAGTCTTGCGCTGCGGCTAGATTTTGCAAGCGCACACATTCTGCCGGCAACACGTTGGCGGTCACGACGCACCGAATAGTCCACTTTAAGCTGATCAATGAAGGCGTACTTCAGCCGCACTCCTTGGCAAAGTACGCGGCCGGGGCGCCACGCTTACCGACTCCAAGTATATTGCGCTGGAGTATTGGCAACGTGGTCGATCTGAGAAATTAGCTGGCCTCGATTGTATCAACAGCGCCGTCCAAGCCCGCCATAAATCATCCCCGCCAAAAAGACAAAACCCCGTCAGATCTCACGATCTGACGGGGTTTTATCAGCAGGGCAGTGGGCAATTAACTTTGACCGAAGTGGCGATTAACTTTGTCCACCTACAACAAATCAGAAATCCAAATTCGACACGGCCAAGGCATTACGTTCGATAAATTCACGGCGCGGTTCTACTTCGTCGCCCATGAGGCAGTTGAAGATTTGGTCGGCGCTGATGGCGTCTTCGATGGTGACCTTGAGCATGCGGCGGGCATCCGGGTCCATGGTGGTTTCCCACAACTGGCTCGGGTTCATTTCGCCCAACCCTTTGTAGCGCTGGATGCTGTGGCGCTTGGTGCTTTCGGTCAGTAACCAGTTCAAGGCTTCCTTGAAGGTGGTAACCGGCTTCTTGCGCTCGCCGCGTTTCACGTAGGCGGTTTCTTCCAGAAGGCTGTTGAGTTGCTCGCCCAGACTGGTCACAGTCTTGTAGTCGTTACTGCCGAAGAAATCGCGGTTGAAGGTAACGTAGCTGGAAACCCCGTGGGAAATCAGCTCGACTTCCGGCAGCCACAAGTGGCGTTCGGGGTCTTCACGCAGGCGGGTTTTGTAGCCCAGCCCGGACTTCTCAACCACTCGCAGACGCTCGTTGAACAGCTCCAACCAACCCAGCATTGAGGCTTCATCGGCCAAATTAGCCAGGCTAACAGCCGGCAAATAAACGAAGTGTTCAGTCAGCTCCAGCGGGTACAGGCGCGACAAACGCTTAAGGGTCTTCATCACCATGCGGAAGTCGTTAACCAGGCGCTCCAAGGCCTCGCCAGAGATGCCAGGGGCATTCTCGTTGACGTGCAAGCTGGCGTCTTCCAGGGCCGATTGGGTCATGTATTCCTCCATGGCCTCGTCGTCCTTGATGTACTGCTCTTGCTTGCCCTTCTTCACTTTGTACAGTGGTGGCTGGGCAATATAGATGTACCCGCGCTCGATCAGCTCCGGCAGCTGACGAAAGAAGAAGGTCAGTAGCAGGGTGCGGATGTGCGAACCGTCGACGTCGGCGTCGGTCATGATGATGATGTTGTGGTAGCGCAGCTTGTCGATGTTGTATTCGTCGCGGCCGATACCACAGCCCAGGGCGGTGATCAGGGTGCCAACTTCCTGGGAAGAAATCATCCGGTCGAAGCGGGCGCGTTCGACGTTAAGGATCTTACCTTTGAGCGGCAGAATCGCCTGGGTTTTGCGGTTACGTCCCTGCTTGGCGGAGCCGCCAGCAGAGTCCCCTTCCACTAGGTAGAGTTCGGAGAGGGCAGGGTCTTTCTCTTGGCAGTCGGCCAGTTTGCCCGGCAACCCGGCAATGTCCAAGGCACCTTTACGGCGGGTCATTTCGCGGGCTTTACGGGCAGCTTCACGGGCGCGGGCAGCATCGATCATCTTGCCGACGATGGCCTTGGCTTCGTTGGGGTTCTCCAGCAGGAAGTCGGAGAAGAACTTGCCCATTTCCTGTTCCACCGCAGTTTTCACTTCGGATGAAACCAGCTTGTCTTTAGTCTGCGAGCTGAACTTAGGGTCCGGCACTTTGACCGAAATAATCGCGGTCAAACCTTCCCGAGCATCGTCACCGGTGGTGGCGATCTTGTGCTTCTTGGCCAGACCTTCCTGCTCAATGTAGTTGTTCAAGTTGCGGGTCAGCGCGGAACGAAAACCGGCCAAGTGCGCGCCGCCGTCACGTTGTGGAATGTTGTTGGTGAAGCACAACAGGTTCTCGTTGAAGCTGTCGTTCCACTGCAGGGCAACCTCAACGCCGACGCCATCATCACGCTGCACGTTGAAGTGGAAGATCTGGTTAACCACGGTCTTGTTGGTGTTCAAGTACTCAACGAAAGCCCGCAAGCCGCCTTCGTATTTGAAAAGTTCTTCCTTACCGCTGCGCTCATCCTTGAGCACGATGCCAACACCGGAGTTAAGGAAAGACAATTCGCGCAACCGCTTGGCCAGAATTTCCCAGCTGAAGTGGATGTTCTTGAAGGTCTCGGGCGAGGGTTTGAAGTGGATCTGGGTGCCAGTGCTATCACTGTCGCCAACGATGCGCATCGGTTCTTGGGGCACGCCGTGAATGTAGGTCTGCTCCCAAATATGACCGCTGCGACGCACGGTCAGCAGCAGCAATTCGGAGAGGGCGTTAACCACCGAGACGCCTACACCATGCAGGCCGCCGGAAACCTTGTAGGAGTT
>JAURXE010000428.1 GCA_030654635.1 Pseudomonas sp. | reverse complement strand
TGGAACAAAGAACCGCCGGCGCCCGCCGTACCGGCCGATGTGGCGCAGAAAACCGCCGACAAATACCGCGAGGCGTTGAACCGCTTGATGGGTTAACCGCCACAGCGGTTCGCAACAAAGGGCAGCTGCGGCTGCCCTTTGGCGTTTTAATCGGACGCGTTTATCCGCAGCAACCGTTGTGGTTTTCGCCAAGCAATTGATAACAGAAGAAAACTCCGGCAAAAGGGCTTTCGTCTGCACCCTGCGAGCTGTTATCATGCGCGCCGCTGGAGAGATGCCGGAGTGGCCGAACGGGACGGATTCGAAATCCGTTGTACTGGCGACAGTACCTAGGGTTCAAATCCCTATCTCTCCGCCACTAATCAAAGAAAAGCCCCTGAAACTCTTAGAGTTTCAGGGGCTTTTTCGTTTCGGCTCGGTTAGCTGTCGAAGGGGTGTCGAAAACTAATTAACTGCGCACGCAAACCTTCGAATAGCAGTTACAGGCCCGCAACTGCCGGCCAATTAAATCATCAGTTGCCTATTAGCAAACACGTTGTCCATCGCTCGCTGATTCTAGGCGCTGGCGCCTAAGGTTTCTCTGAGGGGTATTGTGGTGAGCGTTTTGGCGGTGGGGACGTAAAGTTCGCCGAGGGTTTAGATTGCGCGGCGTATCCGCTAGAGTGCGCCGCCCAAGCGCATCTGCTTGGGTGAATAATAGGGATCTACACGAATGAACATGAAGTCAAAAATTGCCGCATCGCTGCTCCTCGCTTTATCCATTGCTGGTTGTACCGGAACGCCGATGAAGTCTGCCAGTCTGGATAGCTCGCAGTACACGGTCATTGGCCATGGCGAAGGAAGCGCCACAGGAAGAATGTGGCTTGGCTTCATCCCGGCTGGCCAGAATGATCGATTTGTTCGCGCTCAAACTGCGGCAATCGCCTCAAAAGGTGGCGATGCACTGATAAATACTCAGGTGCAAGAAAATTGGTACTGGGCGTATGTGTTTAATGGCTACACCACAACAGTTTCAGGTGATGTCGTTAAGCTGAATAAATAAGTTGTCACTTGTTTCATTTACGCGCCTGAGAGGCTGTTTTTGATCGGTGACTGCCGGTCGTGAATGGCGGAGCACAGCTCAAAGCTGACCATCAGATGCGTCTACGAAATCAGCAACGATGAAAACCCCTGAAGCTTTTCGAACTTCAGGGGTTTTTGCGTTATGGGGCCTTTGGCCGGTTGCGTGTTCGGGGTGGGGCGAGCTAAAGGGCGGCCTTTGTGACTGGCTGCTGGTAGCATGAGCTACTGCAACTATTTTCAAGCTTTGAGGGATTGAGATGAATCAACCGCTGAATTTCAATCGCGCGCTGGTCGAGAAGTATGATCGTCCGGGGCCGCGCTACACCTCCTATCCCACGGCGCCGCAGTTTCATCAGGCGTTTGCGGTGGACGATTATCACGCCGCCGCCCTGGCCAGCAATCAGGCCGTCGAACCCAAGGCGCTGTCGCTGTATATCCATATTCCGTTCTGCAAGAGCCTTTGCTACTACTGCGCCTGCAACAAGATCATCACCCAGAAGACCCATCGCGCGGTCGAGTACCTCAATTACCTCAAGCGTGAGATCACCATGCAGGCGGCGTTGTTCGACTCCACTCGCAAGCTCAGACAATTGCACCTGGGGGGCGGCACGCCGACCTACCTGACCCGCGAGCAGCTGGCAGAGCTGATGGATTGTCTGCACCAGGCGTTCAATCTGGATGACAGCGATGAGCACGAGTTTTCCATCGAGGTCGACCCGCGCACCATCAGCACCGAACAGATCGAGCACCTGCGCCAGCTGGGTTTCAATCGCCTGAGCTTCGGCGTGCAGGACTTCGACCCGGATGTGCAGGCCGCGGTCAATCGCCTGCAGAGCGAGGAGCAGATTTACGCCCTGGTGGCCGCCGCCCGTGAGGCCAAATTCAAGTCGGTGAGTGTCGACCTGATCTACGGCTTGCCGCTGCAAACTGTGGCCAGTTTCGACGTGACCCTGAGCAAGGTTATCGCCCTGCGCCCGGATCGCATCGCCGCCTACAGCTATGCGCACCTACCGGAACTGGTGCGCGCCCAGCGGCTGATTCGCCGCGAAGATATGCCGCCGCCCGAGCGCAAGATGGAGTTGCTGGAGCTGACCATCAGCCGCCTGACCGCCGCCGGCTATGTGTATATCGGCATGGATCACTTCGCCTTGCCGGATGACGAGCTGGCCCTGGCGCGTGCCAACGGCACCTTGCAGCGCAACTTTCAGGGTTATTCGACCTTTGCCGAGTGCGACCTGATCGGCCTCGGCGTGTCGGCCATCGGCAAGGTTGGTGACACCTACAGCCAGAGCGTCAAGGAGCTTTCCCAGTACTACGCACGGCTCGATCAGGGCCTGTTACCGGTGCACCGTGGTTATCGTCTGAACGCCGACGACCAGCTGCGCCGCGACGTGATC
>JAURXE010000402.1 GCA_030654635.1 Pseudomonas sp. | reverse complement strand
GGCTCCCGGCGGCCGCCACGGCCAGGCTGGCGGACAGGGTCAGGCCCAGGCCCAGACCTTGCTCGCCGGGTTTGGTGGTGAAAAACGGTTCGAACAGGTGCTTGCGCAGGGCCAGCGGGATACCCGGGCCGTTGTCGCGGATCTGCAACCGGTAGTGCGCGCCATCGACCTTGCCATCCAGCCAGAGTTGGCGCTCGCTTTGCGTGCGCATGGCGTCTAGGGCATTGACGATCAGGTTGACCAAGATCTGTTCCAGACGCGTCTGGTCGATGGCCAAATGCGCATCACTGTAGGCCCGGTGGATCTGCAATGGGGTCTCTTGCAGGCGTGGATGGAGGAGAAACAAGGCGGCGTCCATAGCCTTGTTCAGTTGCGCCTGGCCGCTGTCATCGGAGCGCCGGGCAAAGGCGCGCAGGCTGGCGGTGATGCGGCCCATGCGGTCGACCAGCTGATTGATGGTGGCCAGATTGCTGGTGACCGTGTCCAGAGCGCCGCGCTGCAGAAAGCGTACGGTGTTGCCCGACAGGGTGCGCAAGGCCGCCAGCGGCTGGTTGAGCTCGTGGGCGATGCTGGTGGACAGTTGGCCGATTACCGCCAGTTTGCCGGCTTGCACCAGGCTGTCCTGGGCCTTGCGCAGGGTCTCTTCGGCAAGCCTGCGTTCGCGGATCTGCGCCTTGAGCCGGTCGTTGCTGGCGCGCAGGTCGCTGGTGCGTTCGGCAATCTTGCGCTCCAGCTGATTATTCGCCTGTTCCAGGGCTTCACGGGCGGCCAGGCGGGTGGCGAGCACCTTGCGCCGCTCGTTCCAGGCAATCAGCAAGAAGGCCAGCAAGGCAAAGGCTACCGCCGCCAGAATGCCCTGGCTGATGGCTTGGCGGCGAACATCTTGCAGCGGTGAGAGCAGCGTGAAACTCCAGCGCGAATCGTTCAGCTGGCGGGTTTGCGCCAAATAGCTGCTGGGTTCTGTCGTAGCGCCCTGGGCGCCACTGGCGGCCAGGGTAAGTAGCTCGGTGTTGGGGCCCAGCGTCTGGCGGGCTATGGGTTTGAGTTCGTCCAGAGTCGACCAGTGATACTGCAGGCTACTGGCCAGTTTGCTGCGGGTTTCGCTGCTCAACGGTCGGATGGCTTTGAGCCGGTTGGCCGGGTCGCTGGAGAGGATGATGATGCCGTTTTCATCGCTGACATAGGCCTGCAGGCGCGCCTGCTCCCAGCGTTCTTCCAGGGCTTGCAGGCGCACCTTGACCACCGCCACGCCAATGATCTTGTCGCGCTGGCGCAGGCCGTGGGCCAGGTAATAACCGGCCTCACCGGTGGTGCTGCCGACCCCGTAAAAACGTCCGGGTTTGCCTTCTCGGGCGTCTTGAAAGTAGGCGCGAAAGGCCAGGTCTTCGCCTTGAAAACTGTCGGCGTCGCGCCAGTTACTGGTGGCCAGTACCCGGCCGCCCAAGTCGAGCACATAGATGGCGCGGCTGCCGCTACGCCGGTTGAGGCCTTCCAGATAGCGATTGACTCGAAGCCTGCGTGGCTCGCTGGGGCTTAGCAGTAGCTTGCTGACGCTGGACTCCAGTTCCAGCAGGCTGGGTAAATAGGTGTGGGTGCTGATTTCACTTTCGAGGGCGCGGGTGTGCAAGCCAAGTTGGCGTTCACCGCTCTCGGTCAGGGCACGGATGCCGATCTGGTTACTGAGGTAGTAGGCGCTGTAGCCACAAACCAGCATCAGCGCAATGATCGGCAAGGGCAGTAGCAGACGGCGGATTTGACGAGGCTTCACGGTCAGCAGGGGCTGTAGGACGCGAGTGTCGCGGGAAGCCGATTGCAGCACAATCATCGCCAGCCGACCAGTTTTACCTGAAGTGTAAATTTACCCGGTGAGCATGCTCGAAAGGCGCTGGCGGGTGAAATTGACTGAAGCATGGGCGTTGACCAGGCAAGGTTGAGAACGGCGGCGAGCCTGACCGGCTCGCCGCCAGAGTTCTTAGTACTCCCAGAAAATCCGCTGCAGTTCCTTGCTGTCCTGTGTGCTGGTCAGGGCAACTTCGGCGAGGATGCGAGCTTTCTGTGGGTTGAGGTCGTGGGCCACTACCCAGTCGTACTTATCGTCAGGCTGTTCGGCGTTACGCAGCACGAAACCACCCTGGTTGACGTGGGAGGAGCGAATGATGTGCACGCCATCTTTGCGCAGGGCTTGCAGGCTCGGTACCACCCGGGCGGCCACTGAACCATTGCCGGTGCCGGCCTGGATGATGGCTTTGGCGCCGGCTTGGCCGAAGGCTTTGTAGGCGGTGTCGTCGACGTTGCCGTAGCCGTAGGCGATGTCCACGCGGGGCAGGCTGCTGATGTTTTTAATGTCGAACTCGGAGTTCATGGTGTGACGCTTGGCCGGCAGGCGGAACCAGTAGCTCTTGCCTTCTACGACCATGCCCAGCGGGCCCCAAGGGCTCTTGAAGGCTTCGGTCTTGATATTGATCGATTTACTTACGTCACGACCCGATTGGATCTCGTCATTCATGGTCACCAATACGCCTTTGCCGCGGGCGCTGGGGTCGCTGGCCACGGCTACGGCGTTGTACAGGTTGAGCATGCCATCGGCAGACATTGCGGTGCCGGGACGCATCGAGCCAACCACCACTATGGGTTTTTCGGTGTGTTCCACCAGGGTCAGGAAGAAGGCGGTTTCTTCCAGGGTGTCGGTGCCGTGGGTGATGACGATGCCATCGACCTCTGGGCTGGCGGCCAGTTCGGCGACCCGTTTGCCCAGTTGCAGCAGGTTGTCGTTGCTGATGCTTTCCGAGGCGATCTGCATCACCTGCTCGCCACGCACCTTGGCCAGGTTGCTCAGTTGCGGCACGCTGGCCAGCAATTGCTCAACCGGCACCTTGGCCGCGGTATAGGTGGCACTGTTGGCGGCGCTGGCGCCGGCTCCGGCAATGGTGCCGCCGGTGGCGAGTATCACCACATTGGCCAGTTTGGCGGCGGGTTCGGCTTCCTTGGCGTGCGCGCCGAGCGGAAACAGCAGTAACAGGGCCAGGGCGGCGGGGGCGAGCGGTTGTAAAAGGGTGTTCATGGGGCTTCTCTCTCTCGGTTGTTGTTATTGGCTAGAGGCGTTGTGCTGGAGACGTTGTTAAGTGCCGGCGCACGTCTTAGGTGGCGCCGGCAGCGGCTGTCAGTGCGGCAGAATATTGGCGAGGAAATGCTGGGCCCGTTCGGAGCGGGCCGAGGCGTCGCCGAAGAACTCTTCCTTGGCGCAGTCTTCGACAATGTGCCCCTGGTCCATAAAGATCACCCGGTGGGCGACCTTGCGGGCAAAGCCCATCTCGTGGGTCACGCACATCATGGTCATGCCTTCCTGGGCGAGCTGCACCATGACGTCGAGCACCTCGTTGACCATCTCCGGGTCAAGTGCCGAGGTGGGTTCGTCAAACAGCATCACTATCGGGTCCATGGCCAGGGCGCGGGCAATCGCTACCCGTTGCTGTTGGCCGCCGGAGAGTTGCCCCGGATGCTTGTGGGCATGGGCCAGCAGACCGACGCGGTCGAGCAGTTTCAGGGCTTTTTCGTGGGCTTCGTCCTTGCTGCGGCCGAGCACCTTGATCTGCGCAATGCACAGGTTCTCGGTGACCGACAGGTGCGGAAACAGCTCGAAATGCTGGAACACCATGCCGACCCGTGAGCGCAGCTTGGGCAGGTTGGTTTTCGGGTCAGCGATGGAGGTGCCGTCGACCACGATGTCGCCTTGTTGGAAGGGTTCCAGGGCGTTGACGCACTTGATCAGGGTCGACTTGCCGGAGCCGGAGGGGCCGCAGACCACTATCACTTCGCCCTTTTTGACCTCGGTGCTGCAGTCGGTCAACACCTGAAAATCGGCGTACCACTTACTGACGTTCTTGATGGAAATCATACGGCTAACCTTTTGTGCAGAAGCTTCACCAACTGGGAGGCAGAGAAGCTGATGACGAAATACAC
>JAURXE010000397.1 GCA_030654635.1 Pseudomonas sp. | reverse complement strand
GCCAGTGATATGCAGGTGCCTGCACTGACGCCACCGGCGCATAGCCTGACGCTGCCTGCGCCAGCCAAACTAAATCTGATGCTGCACATCATTGGCCGGCGCAGCGACGGTTATCACCAGCTGCAAACCCTGTTTCAGTTTCTCGACTACGCCGACGAGCTGACCTTCGCCCCGCGCACCGACGGCATTATCCAGCTGCACAGCGAGCTGACCGAAGTTGCCCACGACAGCAACCTGATAGTGCGCGCCGCCCGCCAATTGCAGCAGGCCAGCCACTGCAACCAGGGCGCCGATATCTGGCTGACCAAGCGCCTGCCCATGGGCGGAGGCCTGGGTGGCGGCAGCTCCGATGCGGCCACCACATTGCTCGGCCTCAACCACCTCTGGCAGCTGAACTGGAGCGAAGACCAACTCGCCAGTCTGGGCCTGAGCCTAGGCGCCGACGTGCCGGTATTCGTCCGTGGCCACGCAGCATTTGCCGAAGGAGTTGGTGAGATTCTCACCCCGGTAGAACTCAGCGAGCCGTGGTTTTTGGTTGCAATTCCGCAGGTTAGCGTCAGCACTGCGGAAGTTTTCGCCGACCCGCAGTTGACACGCGACACCCCGGCCAATAAACTTCGCAGCCTTCTTGAGGGGGGCGGTCGTAATGACTGTCAGCCGGTGGTTCAGAAGCGTTATCCAGAAGTACATAACGCTTTGATCTTGTTGAACAAATTTGTTCCAACTCGATTAACCGGCACTGGAGCTTGTGTGTTTGGGAGCTTCCCAAAACAGGACGATGCTGATAAAGTCGCCCGCCAACTTCCAGCAACTTTGCCGTGCTTTGTCGCCCAGGGTCGTAACATTTCGATGTTGCATCGCAAGCTCAAAGAACTGCTCAAGAAGTAGCGGTAAAAGCTGTGCGTTATAGGGGCGTCGCCAAGCGGTAAGGCAGCAGGTTTTGATCCTGCCATGCGTTGGTTCGAATCCAGCCGCCCCTGCCATTGCACCAAGGCGTGCAACGCAGCTCATAAGCAGTTAGTCACACCCGATACAGGGGCGTCGCCAAGCGGTAAGGCAGCAGGTTTTGATCCTGCCATGCGTTGGTTCGAATCCAGCCGCCCCTGCCATATTTTGTACCCATCCCGGTTACCCTAAGCCGACAGGTAGTGTGCGTGTCCAAGATGATGGTCTTTACGGGGAATGCCAACCCCGATCTCGCTCGGCGTGTCGTACGTCAGCTGCATATCCCACTCGGTGATGCCTCAGTAGGCAAATTTTCCGATGGCGAGATCAGCGCCGAAATCAATGAAAACGTTCGCGGTAAAGATGTTTTCATTATTCAACCGACGTGTGCGCCAACCAACGATAACCTGATGGAACTGGTGGTGATGGCTGATGCCTTCCGCCGCTCGTCAGCCTCGCGTATCACTGCCGTGATCCCCTACTTCGGTTACGCCCGCCAAGATCGCCGTCCGCGTTCGGCCCGGGTAGCTATTACCGCCAAAGTAGTGGCTGACATGCTGACAGTGGTAGGCATCGACCGTGTGCTCACGGTCGATCTGCACGCTGACCAGATCCAAGGGTTCTTCGATATTCCGGTAGATAACATCTACGGCTCGCCGATTCTGGTGGACGATATC
>JAURXE010000522.1 GCA_030654635.1 Pseudomonas sp. | reverse complement strand
GCAGCAGCGCGAGCGGAACAACGTTTGGGCAAGCATCGGCCCAGTATACGCAAAGCATTGGGGTCGCCATATCTCGACAGCCGCACGCTTCTCTGCTAGCGCCGCAGCGCAATCCGCTTGGCGTGCAGCGGGTGCCCTGAGAGGCGCTTTAGGCTAGAATGCTCGGCCTTAAGAATCTGCTCAAAATCCGCGGCGCTGGCGCCGATCTTGAGCCGGTTCAACGCATTCTCCCTTCCCGAGGCTGTCCCGAAGATGTTGATCCTGCGCGGCGCTCCTGCCCTTTCTGCCTTCCGCCACGGCAAGTTACTCGAGCAACTGACCCTGAAGGTCCCCGCCATCAGCGGTGTGTACGCCGAGTTTGCCCATTTTGCCGAGGTCACCGGTGTGTTGACCGGCGAAGAAGAGAAGGTGCTCGCGCGCCTGCTCAAGTACGGCCCGAGCGTGCCGGTACAAGAGCCCGCCGGTCGGCTATTTTTGGTGCTGCCGCGTTTTGGCACTATTTCGCCGTGGTCGAGCAAGGCCAGCGACATTGCCCGCAACTGTGGCTTGGCCAAGATCCAGCGCCTGGAACGCGGGATTGCCTACTACGTGGCCGGCGATTTTACCGAAGCCGATGCCGAGCTGATCGCCGCCAGCTTGCATGACCGCATGACCCAGTTGGTACTCGACAACCTCGAGCAAGCCGCCGGTCTGTTCAGCCATGCCCAGCCTAAACCGCTGACCGTAATCGACATCCTCGCGGGTGGCCGCGCCGCCCTTGAACAGGCCAACGTCAGCCTGGGCCTGGCCCTGGCCGAAGATGAAATCGACTATCTGGTCACCAGCTTCAATGACCTGGGCCGCAACCCCCACGACATCGAACTGATGATGTTCGCCCAGGCCAACTCCGAGCACTGCCGGCATAAAATCTTCAATGCTAGCTGGGACATCGACGGCCAGAGCCAGGACAAAAGCCTGTTCGGCATGATCAAAAACACCTTTCAGATGCACGGCGAAGGTGTGTTGTCGGCCTATAAAGACAACGCCGCGGTGATCGTCGGTTCGGTCGCGGGGCGCTTCTTCCCCAACGCCGAGACCCGCGAATATGCGGCAGTTGAAGAGCCGATTCATATTCTGATGAAGGTCGAGACCCACAACCACCCAACCGCTATCGCGCCATTTCCGGGTGCGGCGACAGGCTCGGGCGGTGAGATTCGCGACGAGGGCGCCACCGGTCGCGGTGCCAAACCCAAGGCTGGCTTGACCGGTTTTACCGTGTCTAACTTGCAGATTCCGGGTTTCGAGCAGCCGTGGGAAGTGCCGTACGGCAAGCCTGAGCGCATCGTCACCGCGCTGGACATCATGGTTGAAGGTCCGCTGGGTGGCGCGGCGTTCAACAACGAGTTCGGCCGTCCGGCGCTGACCGGCTACTTCCGTACCTTTGAGCAGAAGATCCAAACCCCCCACGGCGAAGAAGTGCGCGGTTATCACAAGCCGATCATGTTGGCCGGTGGCATGGGTAACATCCGCGCCGAGCACGTGCAAAAAGCCGAGATCATCGTTGGCTCCAAGCTGATCGTACTGGGCGGCCCGGCCATGTTGATTGGTCTGGGCGGCGGGGCGGCTTCATCGATGGCTACTGGCACCAGTTCGGCGGATTTAGATTTTGCCTCGGTACAGCGGGAAAACCCGGAAATGGAGCGCCGCTGCCAGGAGGTTATCGACCGTTGCTGGCAGCTCGGTGAGCAGAACCCGATCAGCTTTATCCATGACGTCGGCGCCGGCGGTTTGTCCAACGCCTTCCCCGAGTTGGTGAATGACGGCGGACGTGGCGGGCGCTTTGAGCTGCGCGCCGTGCCGAACGACGAGCCGGGCATGGCCCCGCTGGAAATCTGGAGCAACGAGTCGCAAGAGCGCTACGTGATGGCGGTCGGCCCGGCCGACTTCGAACGTTTCAAAGCGATTTGTGAGCGCGAGCGTTGCCCGTTCGCGGTAGTGGGCGAGGCGACTGCCGAGCCTCAACTGACCGTTACCGACAGCCATTTTGGCAACAACGCCGTGGACATGCCGCTGGAAGTCTTGCTCGGCAAGGCGCCGCGCATGCACCGTTCGGCCACCCGTGAAGCCGAGTTGGGCGATGATTTTGACCCGGCCAAACTCGAGTTGCGTGAGGCTATTACCCGCGTCCTGCATCACCCGGCCGTGGCCAGCAAAAGCTTTTTGATCACCATTGGCGACCGCAGCATCACAGGGCTTGTGGCCCGTGATCAGATGGTCGGCCCTTGGCAAGTGCCGGTGGGCGATTGCGCGGTGACCTGCAGCGATGTTGATGGCTACGTTGGTGGAGCCATGGCCATGGGCGAGCGCACGCCGCTGGCCTTGCTCGACGCCCCGGCGTCCGGGCGCATGGCCATCGGTGAAACCCTGACCAACATCGCCGCGGCGCGCATCGAGAAAATCGCCGATATCAAACTGTCGGCCAACTGGATGTCCGCCGCCGGCCATCCGGGTGAAGACGCGCGCCTGTACGACACAGTGCAAGCGGTCGGTATGCAATTGTGCCCTGAGCTGGGTATCACCATCCCAGTCGGCAAAGACTCGATGTCGATGCAAACCCGCTGGAACGATGCTGGCACCGATAAGAGCGTGACCTCGCCACTGTCGCTGATCGTTACCGGCTTCGCCCCGGTGGTGGATGTGCGCCAGACCCTGACCCCGCAACTGCGTCTGGATAAGGGCGAAACTGACCTGATTCTGATCGACCTGGGTCGTGGCCAGAACCGCATGGGCGCCTCGATTCTGGCCCAGGTGTATGGCCAGCTTGGTCGCCAAGCGCCGGACCTGGACGATGCCGAAGACCTGAAAGCCTTCTTCGCCGTGATCCAAGGCCTGAATGCCGACGACATGCTGCTGGCTTACCACGACCGTTCCGACGGTGGTTTGTTGGTGGCGGCAGTGGAAATGGCCTTCGCCGGCCACTGTGGCCTGGACCTCTTCCTCGACGGGCTGGCCGACAACAGCAGCGAGCTGAACGCCGTGTTGTTCAACGAAGAGTTGGGCGCGGTGATTCAGGTGCGCCAAGACGCCACCCCTGAGGTGTTGGCCCAGTTCAGCGCCGCCGGTTTGGGCGATTGCGTGTCGGTCATCGGCCGGCCGGTGAATGGCAGCGAGGTGAGCATCAGCTTCGAGGGCGCGCCGGTGTTCGGCGAGCAACGTCGTCTGCTGCAACGCCAGTGGAGCGAGACCAGCTACCAGATCCAGAAGCTGCGCGACAACCTCACATGCGCCGAGCAAGAATTCGACGTCTTGCTGGATGAAGACAATCCGGGCCTGAACATCAAACTCAGCTTCGATGTGAATGAAAACATCAGCGCACCGCACATCAAGAAGGGCGTGCGGCCGCAAATCGCCGTGCTGCGCGAGCAGGGCGTCAACGGTCAGGTGGAAATGGCTGCGGCCTTCGACCGCGCCGGCTTCTCGGCCATCGACGTGCATATGAGCGATATCCTCGCCGGTCGCGTCGATCTGGAGCAGTTCAAAGGCCTGGTGGCCTGCGGCGGTTTCTCCTATGGCGACGTACTGGGCGCTGGCGAAGGCTGGGCCAAGTCGATCCTGTTCAACAGCCGTGCGCGGGATGCCTTCCAGGCCTTCTTCGAGCGTAAAGACAGCTTCGCCCTCGGCGTGTGCAACGGCTGCCAGATGATGAGCAACCTGCACGAACTGATTCCCGGCAGCGAGTTCTGGCCGCACTTCGTGCGTAACAAGTCCGAGCAGTTCGAAGCGCGGGTGGCCATGGTTCAGGTGCAGGAATCGGCGTCGATCTTCCTGCGTGGCATGGCCGGCACCCGTATGCCGATCGCCATTGCCCACGGTGAAGGGCATGCCGAGTTCGAAAGCGA
The DNA here is from genome assembly GCA_030654635.1 of Pseudomonas sp. Lineage (GTDB taxonomy): Bacteria > Pseudomonadota > Gammaproteobacteria > Pseudomonadales > Pseudomonadaceae > Aquipseudomonas. Next base: position 613 of record JAURXE010000522.1, on the reverse strand, counting down.
GGAAGCCCTGCTTGAGGCTGATCTGTCCGGCTGCGTGTCGATGCGCTTTGTCGACAACCGCGGCAAGGTCACCGAAAACTACCCGGCCAACCCCAACGGCTCGCCGCGTGGGATTACCGGCCTGACCAGCCGCGATGGCCGCGTGAGCATCATGATGCCGCACCCGGAGCGGGTGTTCCGCGCCGTGCAGAACTCCTGGCAGCCGGATGACTGGCAGGAAGATGCCGGCTGGCTGCGGATGTTCCGCAACGCCCGCGTCTGGGTGGATTGATCGAGCTATCGATCACGCACGGGGCCGCCGATGGATAAGTCGGCGGTCCCGGTTGTTAGTCGTTTAGCTGACCCCCGCTTACCCGAGGTGCGCCAGGTACTCCCTGGCGCAACCTTGCATCTGTGCACCTGCGCCCGCTCGGGCCAACTCCCCGATTGCCCCACCGATTGCCCACAAGGCCTGCGCCTGACCATCACCCGCGCCCAGCATCTGCTGCTCTGCCGTTGCGGCCAATCCCAACGCCTGCCCTATTGCGACGGCAGCCACCAGCCGCCGGCACCGGGATTGAAGGCCAAGTGGTTGCGATTCTTTATGAAGGGTTAGGGCGAAAGGGTAGGTCGG
>JAURXE010000396.1 GCA_030654635.1 Pseudomonas sp. | reverse complement strand
TGATGATATGGCCTGCGCCACTGGCTTTGAGGTGTGGCAAAAACGCCTTGGTGCCATTCACCACGCCCCAGAAGTTGATGCTCATGACCCACTCGTAGTCGGCGTAGTCATTGCCTTCCACGGTGCCGCCCTGGGCCACGCCGGCGTTGTTGAAAATCGCATTGACCCGGCCATATTCGGTCATTACCTGTTCGGCCCAGGCTTGTACTGCCTCGCGGTCGGCGACGTTGACCTGGGTTTCCAGGGCCTTTACGCCGAGGGCGCGAGCCAGCTCGGCGGTTTCTTTCAGGCCTGCAGTGTTCACATCCGAGAGTGCCAAGTGGCAACCCTGGCGCGCCAGACCTAAGGCCAACGCACGGCCGATGCCAGAACCGGCGCCGGTGATGGCGGCAACTTTGTTTTCAAACGACTTCATAGACTGACCTCGACGGCTTGGCTGGCGCGCTGGAAGGCAAATTTTTGCGCGGGATGGTTAGGGTTGATCCGGCTGAAATGGTAGGCGGCCGGATCGAAGTTACGCGTCAGCATCCGGTAGCGCCAGGTGAAATCCGGCCATAACAGGTTGTTGCGGCCACTCACCGGGTGCAGGTACCAGCTCGTGCAGCCGCCGGCGTTCCACACCGTATCGGCCAGGCCGCTTTGCAGTTTGCGGTTAAAGGCTTCCTGCACATCGCGCTTGGGTTCCAGGCTGTCTAGGTTGCGCTCTTTGAGCAGGTCCAGGGCGCCGAGGATGTAGTGAATCTGCGACTCGATCATGTAGATCATCGAGTTATGACCAAGACCAGTGTTGGGGCCCATCAGGAAGAACAGATTGGGGAAGCCCGCGGTCATGGTGCCTTTATAGGCTTGCGGGCCTTCGGGCCAGCTGTCGAGCAGGTCGATGCCGTCACGGCCAAACAGCACATTGCGCGGCAGCGGATCACTGGCGGTAAAGCCGGTGCCGAAGATGATCGCGTCGACCACCCGTTCCTGGCCATCGCTGGTGATGATGCTGTTGGCGCGGATCTCGCGAATGCCGGTGCTGATGACATTCACGTTGGCCTGGGCCAGCGCCGGGTAGTAGTCGTTGGAGATCAGCACCCGTTTGCAGCCCATGGTGTAGTGGGGCGTCACAGTGGCGCGCAGGGCCGGGTCTTTGATGGATTTC
>JAURXE010000395.1 GCA_030654635.1 Pseudomonas sp. | reverse complement strand
ACGCAGGTAAACGCGACCACCACCAGCAAGGTGCCCAGGCCGCGTAAAGTTCCGATATCCATCAGCCTTACCGTTTGTTCTTGATGGCAGTGCCAAGGGACTGCAGGTAAGCCACCAGGGCCTCCATTTCAGTCTTGCCCTTGACCGCGTCTTTGGCGCTGGCAATATCGGCGTCGGTGTAAGGCACGCCCAAGGTGCGCATGGCCTGCAACTTGGTCGCGGTATTCACGCCATCGAGCTTATTTTCCACCAGCCACGGGTAGGCCGGCATGATCGACTCGGGCACTACGTTGCGCGGGTTGTAGAGGTGGGCGCGGTGCCAGTCATCGGAGTAGCGACCGCCAACCCGGGCCAAGTCCGGACCGGTACGCTTGGAGCCCCACAGAAATGGGTGATCCCAAACGCTTTCACCGGCCACCGAGTAGTGACCATAACGTTCGGTCTCGGCGCGGAATGGGCGAATCATTTGCGAGTGGCAGCCCACGCAACCTTCACGAATGAAGATGTCGCGACCTTCATGCTGCAGAGCAGTACGCGGCATCATCCCTTCAACCGGGGTGTTGGCAACGTCCTGGAAGAACAGCGGCACTATCTGTACCAGGCCGCCAATGCTCACGGCCAGGACCATCAGGACCGCCATCAGGCCGACGTTTTTCTCAATCGTTTCGTGATTCATACGTGTGCTCCTGCGGTCATCTGCGCGGCGGCTTCACATTCGGCCGGGACTGCGTCACGCACGGTGCGCCAGGCGTTGTAGGCCATCAGCAGCATGCCGGCGAAGAAGAAAGCGCCACCAATGGTGCGCACCAAGAAACCTGGATGACTGGCTTGCAAGGCTTCAACGAAGGAGTAGGTGAGGGTGCCGTCTTCGTTGACTGCGCGCCACATCAGGCCTTGGGTGATACCGTTGACCCAGAGTGCGGCGATGTACAGCACGGTGCCGATAGTGGCCAGCCAAAAGTGTGCGTTGATCAGGGCGATGCTGTGCATTTGCTCACGACCGTACACTTTCGGGATCAGGTGATAGAGCGCGCCGATCGAGATCATCG
>JAURXE010000393.1 GCA_030654635.1 Pseudomonas sp. | reverse complement strand
CCAGTCGAGGTGATCAAAGCCCGCCTGAACGCCAACAACCTGACCCAGGTGCTGTTCAACCTGCCGGCTGGTGATTGGGCCAAGGGTGAGCGTGGCATCGCCTGCCAGCCTGATCGCGTCGAAGAGTTTCGCGCTGGTGTGGCCAAGGCAATCAGCTACGCCAAGGTGCTCGGCAACAGCCAGATCAACTGCCTGGCCGGTATTCGTCCAGCTGGTTATGACTGCGCGACCATCGAACAATGCTTCGTTGATAACCTGAAGTTTGCCGCCGAACAGCTGCAAGCCGCCGGTATCAAGTTGGTCATGGAAATGATCAACACCCGCGACATTCCCGGCTTCTACTTGAACACCACTAAGCAGGCCCTGGCGATTCGCGACAAAGTTGCCAGCAGCAATCTGTACCTGCAGTACGACATCTACCACATGCAAATCATGGAAGGCGATCTGGCCCGGACCATGGAAAGCAACCTGGCGGTGATCAATCACATCCAGCTAGCCGACAACCCAGGCCGCAACGAGCCAGGCACCGGCGAGATCAACTACCGCTTCTTGTTTGAGCACCTGGACCGCATTGGCTACCAGGGCTGGGTCGGCTGTGAATACAAGCCGGCTACCACCACCGCGGCCGGCCTCGGCTGGATGAAAACCCATAACGCAATCTGAGCCACACTCAGACTAAACCCAGAATCTAGGAGAGCACTCTCATGGCTAAAATCGGATTTATCGGCACCGGCATCATGGGCAAGCCTATGGCGCAGAACCTGCAAAAAGCCGGGCACACCCTGTTCTTCTCCGAGCACTTCGACAAGGCCCCGGCCGATCTGCTCGGCGAGCACGGCATCGGCCTGGCCAACCCACGTGAAGTGGCGCAGGAAGCCGAATTCATCATCATCATGGTGCCGGATACCCCGCAGGTTGACGACGTACTGTTCCGCGCCGACGGCGTAGCAGCAGGGGTCGGCGCCGGTAAAGTAGTGATCGACATGAGTTCGATCTCGCCGACCGCGACCAAAGTCTTCGCCGAGAAGATCAAGGCCACCGGCGCCAGCTACCTGGACGCGCCAGTGTCCGGCGGCGAAGTTGGCGCTAAGGCAGCGACCCTGTCGATCATGGTCGGCGGTTGCCCAAAAGCCTTCGAGCGCGTGTTGCCACTGTTCCAGACCATGGGCAAGAACATCACCCACGTTGGCGCCAATGGCGACGGCCAGACTGCCAAGGTGGCTAACCAGATCATCGTCGCCCTGAACATTCAGGCCGTCGCCGAAGCCCTGTTGTTCGCCGCCAAGAACGGCGCGGATCCAGCCAAGGTGCGTGAAGCTTTGATGGGTGGTTTTGCCGGTTCGAAGATCCTCGAAGTGCACGGCGAGCGCATGATCAAAGGCACCTTCGATCCAGGCTTCCGTATCAGCCTGCACCAGAAGGACCTCAACCTAGCCCTGGCCGGCGCACGCGAACTGGGCCTGAACCTGCCCAACACCGCCAATGCCCAGCAAGTGTTCAGCACCTGCGCAGCCATCGGTGGCAGCAACTGGGATCACTCGGCGTTGATCAAGGGCCTGGAACACATGTCCAACTTCTCGATCCGTAAAGAGTAAGCGCTGCAATTGCTCGCCGGTCAGTGGCGAGCAAGCAAAGTGGCTGCGGACAAATGTAGCGAGCGAAGGCTAGGCAAGGCGAAATCAACCGAGTAAGCGCTATGTACGTCTGTACATGAGCATTGCGAGGCTGATTTCAACGCCGCATAGCCGAGCGCAGTAATTTGTCCACGGCTACGCCAATTTCGACCTCCCGGCAGACGGTGTCACGGCCTGTTCTGCCGGGTTGGTCGATTCCAGCCCACAAGCGTTGCGACCGGCGACCCTTGTGGACTGCAATCGGCCCATTACCACAATCAGGAGCCCTGCCATGTCGTTCGATCCAGCATTCAATCCAGAGTCATTGCTGCGCGATCTGTTCACCACCGCCATCGACGCTGCCCACCCGCGTCAGGTGCTGGCCGACCATTTACCTGCTGATCGCACGGGCCGAGTTATTGTCATCGGTGCCGGTAAAGCGGCGGCGGCCATGGCCGAAGTCATCGAGCGCGAGTGGCAAGGCGAGATTTCCGGCCTGGTGGTGACCCGCTACGGTCACGGCGCCAACTGCACGAAGATCGAAGTGGTCGAGGCCGCCCATCCGGTGCCGGATGCCGCCGGTTTAGCCGTGGCGCAGCGGGTGCTCAAGTTGGTCAGCGGCCTGAGCGAGGCCGACCGGGTGATCTTCTTGCTGTCCGGCGGCGGCTCTGCCCTGCTCGCCCTGCCGGCGGCTGGCCTCTCGCTGGCCGACAAGCAAGGCATCAACAAGGCCCTGCTCAAATCCGGCGCCAGCATCAGCGAGATGAACTGCGTGCGCAAACACCTCTCGGCGATCAAAGGTGGACGTTTAGCCAAGGCCTGCTGGCCGGCCAGCATCTACACCTATGCGATTTCCGATGTGCCAGGCGATGAGCCGACGGTGATTGCCTCCGGCCCCAGCGTAGCCGACCCAAGCACCTCGGCCGAGGCGCTGGCGATTCTCCAGCGCTATGCCATCGAGATCCCGGCCGCCGTGCTGGCCCGCTTGCATGACCCGCGGGCCGAGACGGTTAAACACGCCGACCCGTGCCTGGCCCGCAGCCATTTCGAGCTGATCGCCACGCCGCAACAATCGCTGGATGCGGCCGCCGCCAAGGTCCGCGCCGCTGGCCTGACCCCGCTGATTCTCGGTGATCTGGAAGGCGAATCCCGTGAGGTGGCCAAGGTGCATGCCGGGATCATTCGCCAGATAGTGCTGCACGGCCAACCGATCAAACCGCCCTGCGTGATTCTGTCCGGCGGTGAAACCACGGTGACGGTGCGCGGCAAGGGCCATGGTGGGCGCAATGCGGAGTTTTTACTCAGCCTCACCGAGAGCCTCAAAGGTTTGCCGGGCGTGTATGCCCTGGCCGGCGACACCGATGGCATCGACGGTTCGGAAGACAACGCAGGCGCCCTGATGCGCCCAGACAGCTATGCCCGCGCCGCCGAACTGGGCCTGAGTGCCACGGCTGAGCTGGACAACAACAACGGCTATGGCTACTTCGCCGCCCTCAACGATCTGATCGTCACCGGCCCGACCCGTACCAACGTCAACGATTTCCGCGCCATTCTGATTTTGGAGCCAACAAAATGATTGCCGATAAAAAAGTAAAAATCCTCGCCACCCTCGGCCCGGCCATCAAGGGCATCGACGACATTCGCCAGCTGGTGGAAGCCGGAGTCAATCTGTTCCGCCTGAACTTCAGCCACGGCGAGCACGCCGACCACGCCCAGCGCTACAACTGGGTGCGCGAAGTCGAGCAGCAGCTGAACCAGCCGATCGGCATCCTGATGGACCTGCAAGGGCCGAAGCTGCGGGTCGGCCGCTTTGCCGAGGGCAAGGTCAATCTGGTTCGTGGTCAGGCCTTTCGCCTCGACCTCGACCCAACGCCGGGCACCCTCGAACGTGCCAACCTGCCGCACCCGGAAATCATCGCCGCCCTGCAGCCGGGCATGAACCTGCTGCTGGACGACGGCAAATTGCGCCTGCAAGTGACCGCCAAACACAGCGACGCAATCGAGACCCTGGTGATCGCCG